>NZ_JAMXAZ010000029.1:0-33788 GCF_024718525.1 Levilactobacillus yiduensis | reverse complement strand
AAGGATACACCCGTTCCCATGCCGAACACGGAAGTTAAGCTTTAGCACGCCGATAGTAGTTGGGGGATCGCCCCCTGTGAGGATAGGACGTTGCCACGCGATTATTCCGGCATAGCTCAGTTGGTAGAGCACCTGACTGTTAATCAGGTTGTCGACGGTTCGAGCCCGCCTGCCGGAGTCGGGTTAACCTGGTTAACCAATTGATATGCCGGCTTAGCTCAGCTGGTAGAGCATCGGTATCGTAAACCGAGGGTCGGGGATTCGAATTCCTCAGCCGGCATCAAGATAGTCATTGGTCTGTTGATCAATGGCTTTTTTTGTGCTTTCATTTTATAACGTGTGTATGAAAGCGGTTAACGACCAATGGACCAATATCAAAATTGGTATAGGTCACTATAATATAATTGGTATAGAACTAAAAACGCCCGTTTAAAGCTGATTAGGATAATATATTAAATATTGATTTATTTGGAATAACTATTGTGGTCTACTTCTGAAAGTGATATTCTTAACATATCGAATAGAGATAAGAAAAAGGGAGCGGACATCATGAAAAACGTCTTATTATTATCAGGGAACGAAAATTCAAGTCACTTATTTTTAGGGGAAGCTAAGCGGACCGCTGAAACTCGGCAAGTTCCTTTGAATTTTAAGGCAACGGTGATGGCTGAATTAACGCCAGAACTGCTAGCGGAACAGGATCTCGTCCTGTTAGCCCCACAAACAGCTAGCGCAGCTGATACGGCCGCAATGAACACGCAAGTCCCAACCGTAGACATTCCTAATGATATTTACGGCTGGTTGAACGGACAAGCACTGGTAAAGTTTGCTTGCCGGCAACTGGACCTGGGTGTCGTGGGTGCATTTTAAAGCAGATCAAGCAATATAATGGGGACTCGCCTGAGTGCGGGTCCTTTTTTGCGTTGTTCTAACCCCAGTTATTTGGGTTGCGTTGCGCACAGCCAGCTGCCAGCGCAGGCCGCGGCTACTAGGTGATAAGTAAACAGTTTTACCCAATTTAGTGCCGTCTCATAAATTGGGGCATAATTGACTGGAAAAAACCGTATTTTATGCATAAAAAAACTAATAATGGGTTAACGGGTAAAATGAATAAAAAATAAGAAGATTGCATGAGATGGCTAATAGTTTCATCATTATTTTTCAGCGGTGTGGCGGGGAATGAAGACGTTTTTATTAGGAAAACCGTTGCGTAACAGGAGTTTGTGCAGTATAATTACTACTATGTTTTATTAGAGGTCTATGAGACACCGTGGCCATCGGCTTTTGCGATTGGTCCTGCGAAAAATAAAATTATTCATTTTTAGAATTGCAATGGAGGTATTATCGTTTTGAATAACAAACCGGAAACAACCAGCCAAGATCGAACCTTCTTCGGTCAACCGCGCGGGTTATCGACGCTGTTCTTCACCGAAATGTGGGAACGGTTCAGTTACTACGGGATGCGGGCCATCCTGATCTACTACATGTACTACTCTGTTACTAAGGGTGGGTTAGGCTTTAGCCAAGCAACTGCGGCTTCCGTGATGTCCATTTACGGTTCCATGGTCTACTTATCCTCAGTCTTAGGGGGTTACATGAGTGACCGTGTCTGGGGGAGTCGGAAGACCGTCTTCATCGGTGGGGTCTTGATTATGTTTGGGCACATTGCGTTGTCCGTTCCTGCCGGCTCAATGGCCTTGTTTATCTCAATTCTCTTGATCGTCTTAGGGACCGGGCTCTTGAAGCCAAACGTTTCTGAAATGGTTGGGGGCCTCTACGATGCTGGGGATACCCGTCGTGATGCCGGGTTTACCATCTTCGTCTTTGGGATTAACTTAGGTTCCTTGGTAGCGCCAATCTTAGTTGGTTGGTTAGGTCTGAGCTACAACTTCCACTTAGGGTTCTCCTTAGCCGCTATCGGGATGTTCTTGGGTCTGGTTCAATACTGGATCGGTGGTAAGAAATACCTGAGCAAGGACAGCCTGTACCCAACTGATCCGCTCGAACCTGGTGACATGAAGAAGTTAACGGTTCGTGGGACGATTGGTTTGGTTGCCTTTGGGTTGATCGTTGTCTTGATGTACCTCTTGGGTTCATTGAACTTAAACAACTTCGTGCTGTTACTGTCGATCATCGCGATTGCCGCACCAGTGGTCTACTTCGTGATCTTCTTGACCAGTAAGAAAGTCACACCCGTTGAACGCAAACACGTGTGGGCTTACCTGGGCCTGTTCATCGCTGCCATGATCTTCTGGGCAATCGAAGAACAAGGGTCATCCGTCTTAGCCCTGTTCGCCGCTAACCAGACGAATAACCATTTCTTAGGCTTACACATCTTGCCAGCTTGGTACCAGATGTTAAACCCACTGTTCATCTTGATCTACACGCCATTCTTCGCCGCATTGTGGAACCGTTGGGGCAAGAAGCAACCAAGTTCACCTGCTAAATTCGCAACTGGGATGCTGTTTGCCGGGGCTTCATACCTGATCATGGTGATTCCTGTGGTTATGTTTGGGACCGACACACGAGTTAGTCCACTTTGGTTAGTGGGTAGCTGGGCCGTTGTCGAAATTGCCGAACTGCTGATTTCCCCAATCGGGTTATCCGTGACGACCAAGTTAGCGCCAAAGGCCTTCCAATCACAAATGATGAGTATGTGGTTCTTGGCCGATGCCGCTGGGCAAGCCGTTAACGCGCAGATCGTTAAGTTATACACACCAGAAAACGAAGCAGCTTACTTCATGGGCGTGGCCATCGTGGCTATCGTCGCTGGGGTCATCATGTTCGCTCTGGTTAAACCAATTAAGAATTTAATGGCCGGTATCAAATAAATTTGTTTCTGGCGAAAAAGTGCTACTCTTATTCGGAGTGGTACTTTTTTTGTCTTTGCAAGAATTGGTGTCAGCTACTACAGCAAGCGGCAGGGATGACATATCTACTAGGCCACAAAATGACTTGCCTGGGATAACTGCTTGGTCGTTGTCAGCGGCATTGGTGCTTAATGGTGACGTCGTGTTAAACTGACACTGGCTATTGGGTGAGCTGTGTGTGAGTCATCAGCCAACTGTTGCTGACGATCATCAATGTAGCCGAGAGCTTGCCAAATATGGGCTTAGCCGTGGGAGTTCCCTTAGCAGCGCTTCTTGCTGGTTAGGGAACTGGCGTCTTTGAAACGCGGGTTGCCGGCTCAAAGACGAGGTGTCGAGACCGCTCTTTGGCTCGGCCCGCCGCCCACAGCGTTCCAGCCCATATTTGGCGGGCGGTAGGCGGCCAGTACGGTTAGCTTAGTCAGGTAACAGGATGATTTTTAAGGAGGCGCAACATGGTTCGAGTTGCTTTGATCAGTGACCTACATTTAGACGTTAACCAGCAGGATGTGGCCACGGTGCTGCGCCAACAGGCGGCTTATCTGACGCAACAGCGCGTGGGGGTCTACCTGATTGCTGGTGACATCACGAATTACTTTGACCAGTCGCTGGCGTTTGTCACGCAATTACAGAAATTGGTAGCGCCGGCCCAGGTCCGGTTCATCGCTGGCAACCATGACATGTTACATGACATCACGTATGCGGGCCTAGAATCGCCGTTAGCGCCCGTTTACCTTCATCGTGGGTATTTAGACGTGACGGGGACCAACTGGCGGATAATCGGCAATAACGGCTGGTACGACTATCGGTTTGCGGACAACCTGGTGGATCGCGATTTTGCGGTCTGGAAACGCGCGTACTGGGTCGACAGCGCGATCACCCAGCCCATGAGCGACCCAGCGCGACTGGCAACGAGTCTGGACCAACTGACGGCGCAGTTAGACGATGCCCGTGCGGCGCACAAACGTGTACTGGCGATGACCCATTTTGTTCCCCGGCGTGACTACATCCGCTACACGGACGATGACCGCTTCTGGAACATGGCTAACGCACTGATGGGGAGTCCGCAGACTGGGGCCCTAATGGAAAAATATTCAGTTCCCGTTGTTTTATTCGGCCACAGCCATCAACGGTTCGCGCCCGCAACCTTTGGTGAGACCCTGTACGTTAACCAGGCGCTGGGGTACCACAATCGCCGAATTAATGAGTGGTCTCAGCCGGATTATTTCACGGAATGGCAACGGCGTTTAAAAATTTTGGACTTAAAATAAAAAAATCTGCAAAAAAGTCTTGACGGTTTATGCAGAATTTTGTATGATAGTGAAGTTGATTCGTTACGACGTTTCAGTTTTTGGTGGGGTAGCGAAGTCTGGCTAAACGCGGCGGACTGTAAATCCGCTCCTTCGGGTTCGGTGGTTCGAATCCACTCCCCACCATTTTTATTATTGGGCTATAGCCAAGTGGTAAGGCAACGGGTTTTGATCCCGTGATGCGCTGGTTCGAACCCAGCTAGCCCAACTAAAAGACCGATCACGGTGTGTGGTCGGTTTTTTTATGCACTTTTTTTCTAAATGCCAATTTAGGTGCCATGTCCGGGGACCTAAAGCCGTCAGCGGACAGCTTGGCGGATGGTCATTATATATTACCCATAAAATGGTTATTAGTATTTTTAATTAATCTAGGCTGACAATTGATAAGGCAAGTGTTAGGATAAAATTAAGAGTAACCCGTTGTGAGCTGGGGGCTGACTGGGGGGGGCTAGGAGGCTGATATCATGGATAAGCAGAGACAACAAGTGAATACAACACGCTGCAAGTGGTTTTACGCTAGCATGACCTTGGTCGGGGCCCTATTAGTGGCCCAACCGGTCTACGCAGACACGCAATCGACCAGTGGCAGTGAAAGTGATGCCGCCACGGCAACGGTGACCGCCACGACTACCCAGACAGCGCCATCAGTGACAGCAACCACAACGCGCTCGTCCACCGCTACCTCCCCGACTACCGCGCAGGCTTCATCGCAGCAGGCGCCTAAGCCAACGGTGACCACGGCCGTTCAGCCAGATAAATTGGCAGTCGGTGGTTCAGCACAGACACGTCAAACACGCAAGACGCCGACCTACGCCTTGCGTCACCAGTTTTTGCGGCAATCGACCGCTACGATTAACCATACGGCCGTGACTCCTGACGCGACAACTGAGCCTGTGACACCAGCCACGCCAACGACGCCGCCGGCCGTCACCCCAGTCACCCCAGCAGAACCTGTGACGCCGACCGTGACCGATTCTTTGACTTATCAATTGAATGACGCGGCCAGTGGGTACATTGTCACTGGTCTGCAGCCAGCGGCCACTACGCCAACGGCCATCACGATTCCTGACTACTATTTGGGCAAGCCAGTCGCCGTGATTGGTGCCGGGGCCTTCAAAAACGCCGGCCTGACCGCGGTCACGCTAGGGGGAAATCTGCAGTGGATCGAAGCGGATGCCTTTGCCAATAATAAATTAAAAACAGTTAAAATGACGGATGGTATCTGGTCAGTCGGCGATAACGCCTTCAGTAATAACGCGTTGACCAGTGTCGACCTGAATCACGTGGTGGCCATCAACACGGGGGCCTTTGCCCATAATGCCATCACTAGTCTCGTGATTCCAGACGGCGTCACAGGAATCGCAGACAACGCCTTTGAAGACAACGCGATTCAGCAGCTGACGATGGGTCCGAACGTTGAAACGATTGGGACAGCGGCCTTTGCGAACAATCAGATTCAAGGGGAGTTGACCTTGCCGGCAAAATTGACCGCGCTCGGCGTCGACGCCTTTAACACCAACCAATTGACGGCCGTTCATGGGCTGGCGCAACTCACGGTCCTCAATACGGGCGTCTTTGCCAATAACCGGCTGACAGGCACGTTAACCCTGCCGGCCAGCATCACCAGCGTAGGGGATCAGGCCTTTACCAACAACCAATTGACTGGCTTGGTCTTGAATGATGCCTTAACGTCGATTGGGACGGCGGCGTTTGCTGAAAATAAGTTAGAAAATTCACTGACCTTACCGGTTAATCTGACCGAGCTGGGGGATGGCGCGTTTGCGACCAACCGGCTGACCCACGTCACCTTGAACGATAAAATTACGCGTGTTGGTATCCGGACGTTTGCCGATAATCAGCTGACCGGGACGCTTGACCTGCCAGACAACATTGTCAACGTTGGGACGGACGCCTTTACCAACAATCAGCTGACCGGGTTGACTGGCGGCAAGAACATCGAAACCATTGAAGCACGGGCATTTTACCACAATGCCTTAACTGGGACACTGAATCTAGCGGACAGCTTGACCAGCATTGGCGCCTACGCCTTTGCGGATAACGACTTGCAGCAGTTGACTGGCGGGGCCGACATGGTTACGATCAACGATCACGCCTTCCAGAACAATCAACTGAGCGGGACACTGAAACTAGCGGACAGCTTGACCAGCATTGGCGCTTACGCTTTTGCCAACAACGGCTTGCAGCAGCTGACTGGTGGGGCCGGCGTGATTACGATCAACGATCACGCCTTCCAGAACAATCAACTGAGCGGTACGCTAACGCTGAGCAATCCACTGACTGACGTGGGAGCCTATGCGTTTGAAAATAATCAGCTGACTGGCCTTGAGCTACAGAACAACGTCAACAGTTTGGCGGACTATTCCTTTGCAGATAACAATTTGAGGACCATCAACGCTGCTGGTCCGATTAACACGATTGGCGATTACGCCTTTGCCGGGCAACAGGATTTGGACAATGTCGCCGCGACGGCTTGGATCGTTAACGTCACTGGGGCTGGCGTGATGACCATTCATGATGTGAAACAGGCCATTGCAGCCAAATTGGGCCTGAGTTATTTGGACGTCGATGGCCTGCAATTCAAGTTGACGGATTCTCAGAAAGCGACTGTCACTTATGACGGGGTCACGGATACACTGACGCTACCGCCTAATGTCACCGACGCAATGGTCACGGTCAGTCTGGTGACGGGTGGCACGGATACCGGTCGCTACAGCGTGAAAAATTTAACGTTCGCATTGAAACGGTACGTGAAAGCTAACGTGGCGATTCCTAGTAATCTGCGAGACGAGGGCATGCTGGACATGCTGATTGGCATGAAGGCCGATAAAGTTCTGAGCGAAGGCCAAGTTGGCACTGTCCAGACGGTAGTGGTCCCTGAAGTAGGGGGCTATACCAAGGACAAAGACACGATTCCGGCATTGGTCAATGCAGACGGGACCATTACCGCACTGGAAAAGGTTGACTATGAGCCCAATCTAGGACCTGGACCCGGGGGTGGCGGCAGTGATCCAACTACGGATCCAAGTACAGACCCAAGTACAGACCCAAGTACAGACCCAAGTACAGATCCAAGCACGGACCCAGGTACAGATCCAAGTACGGACCCAAGCACGGATCCGACCACAGATCCAAGTACGGATGACCCCACCGAGCCGACTGGTAATGAGACTGATACGTTCACCACACCTACTACGCCAGCTGATTCAGAGCCAGAAACGCCAACGACCAACGCTTCTGACGATGATATTTCAGATATCCCTAGTTCCAGCACACTGACGCCAACGACTAACGGGACACATAAGTCGTTGCCGCTGCTACCAAGCGGGGCTGCCAATCGAATCGACTCACACCGAGCTGTGACACCGCGGCCGACAACGCCGTCGCAGCTGCTCGTGCCAACAAGGGTGCCCCACACCCGATTGACGCCGGCAACCCGGTGGGGGCAGGCTGCCACGCCAGTTGGTAGTTTCACCGAAAAACAGACAGACAGCTTACCGCGGTCGCAGGTAACTTCAGTAACGAAGGAGACACAACCAGCGGCCCAACGTCTGCCACAGACCAATGAACAGCAATCGGTTTGGCAATGGCTCGGCCTGGCACTGTTAGCGGGGCTAAGTTGGTTAGGACTGGTAAGTAAGCAACACAGAAGTCAATAATCGATAACGTTAACGAGTTTTGCACCGTAAATTTCTGCGGAGTGAGACTCGTTTTTTGGTGGTCGGCTACCCGGTGAACGATGTTTTATCACAAGATAAGAAAAAACTTTTTTGTACCACATATAGACTTAACTGTTACCTAAGAAAGTAATAGAAACTTGGTTGTGCCCAACATAACTGCTAAACGACAACCAATCTAGCGATAAGTGAATGTGTAATGCAGGCCAATGGAATTTAATTATAGCGGTGATAGTTCTCTCCCTTTGTATTTTTCTAAGACTAGTATTTTAGTTAGGGTATGATAACATGAAAATTATAGTAAATTGATCATTAACAGTGAAGGGACGAGTTGAGTCATGCGTAGCAACGATGGGAGACAAAGAGATGGCCAAAAACGCGTCCAACGTAAATGGTTTTACGCGGGATTGACTGTCGCTGCGTTGAGTACCGGATTGGCAGTGAGTGAACCGACCGCTTGGGCGGCCACCCCCGCGGTATCCGAGCAAGTCAACGACGGGGAGAACACTAGTGCAGCTGAAGGGTCGCAGGCGACTGATAACCAGGCGGGCTCACCTGAAGAGGGGGCAGCCGATGATCAGAATTCCGCGGGTGACCCAGCCGAGACACCTGACGCCCCAGTAGATGCGGATGATACCGACGACGCAGATCAGGCCAATGGGGATGACACTGAAGCGGCCCCGGCAGCCGCAGCGACGCCTGAGAAAACCGCGCCAGCAGCCGACGTCGCTGCACCACAGCAACCGGCAGATGCCAAGACACCTAAACGGCCGACGGTTTCAGCAGATGATTTTTCCTATGCCGCGAACGCTGACGGCACGCTGACCGTGACCGGGTATACCGGCGCAACGCAGCGTCAGCCAGACGGGTCCGCTCCAGCGGATGGCTATGCCACGGAAATTGTGATTCCGGATGCTTATCAAGGTAAGGATATCTCGACAGTCGGCCAAAATGCCTTTAGCGGGACGGCGTTACAAGCAGCGGGGTTGCCCAAATTAACCAAGATTACGATCGGCAAGAATGTGCACTTGATCGAAGCAGATGCCTTCGCTGACAACATGTTAACGGCCGTGACCTTTTCTGGTAACTGGGTGTACATTCACGATGAGGCGTTTAAAAATAATCAGCTGGCGGATATCGATCTAACCGGCGTCGTTCAGATTTGGCGAGCAGCGTTTAGCAACAATCCGCTGTCAAAATTGACGTTACCGGAGACGGTTGAACTGATTGGTGACGAGGCCTTTGCCAATTGCCAGATTGGGCAGTTGCATTTGGATGATAAATTGGTGTCGGTCGGGACGGCAGCCTTTGCGAATAACGCGATTCAAGGCGCGCTGACGATTCCGGATAACTTAACCAGTATCGGTGATCAGGCTTTTAGTGGTAATCAGCTGACGGGGGTGACCTTGGGCCGACAAGTGGAAACGATTGGGACAGCGGCTTTTGCTGATAATCAGCTCCAAGGGCCACTGGTGATTCCGGATGAAGTCACCGGTATTGGGGAGCGCGCTTTTGATGGCAATCAGTTAACCGCGCTCACCTTAGGCCAACGGGTTGAGACCATTGGTAAGCAAGCCTTTCAGGGCAATCCGTTAGCCGGTCAGCTGACCATTCCTGCTAGTGTTCAAGATATTGGGGATTTAGCGTTCGTTGGTGCGCATTTGACTGGTTTAGTCTTTGCTGACCAAGCCAAGCTCAACCGGGTTGGCATCCAAGCCTTTGCCAGCAATCAATTGACGACGCTGGTATTGCCAGATAGTGTGACCAACATTGAGACGGGCGCCTTCAGTCATAACCAATTAGCGGGGGACTTAACGTTGCCACAAATGCTGGCGAACTTAGGTGATGCGGCTTTTTCTGACAATCAACTCGGACACGTGATTTTGAATGACTGGTTGGAAAAGATTGGCACAGCGGCGTTTGAGAATAATCATCTGACTGGTGACGTGATAATGCCAGTGGCGCTGATCAGTCTGGGAGAAAGGGCGTTTGAGAATAATCAGCTGGGTCACGTCACGTTGAATGATCGGCTGGAGACAATTGGGACATCGGCGTTCGCAAATAATCAACTGACTGGTGACGTGATAATGCCAGTGGCACTAACCGACCTGGGCGATAGAGCTTTCGTGAATAATCAGCTGAGTCATGTTACGTTGAATGATCGGCTGGAAAAGATTGGGACATCGGCGTTTGAGAATAATCATCTGACTGGTGACGTGATAATGCCAGTGGCACTGACCGACTTGGGTGATAGGGCCTTCATGAACAATCAACTCGGACGCGTGATTTTGAATGATCAGCTGGAGACAATCGGGACAGCGGCGTTTGAGAATAATCAGCTATCTGGTGATGTGGTATTGCCAGATAGCCTCACCAATATGGGCGAAGGGGCCTTTCGGAATAACCAGCTGACCTATTTGAAAATTGGTAGTGGGCTAAAGTTGATTGAACATACAGCGTTCGAAAATAATCAGCTAGTGTATGTAACGCTACCAGAAACGATTACACAGGTGGGCGAGTCGGCATTTGCCCATAACCAATTGAATTTCATTAAAATTATGAACGACCACATTATCCTGAGACAAGAAGCCTTTGCTTACAATAACTTGCAGAGCTTGGATGCCGAAAATAAACCCTGGACGAATGACCAGAATGCCTTCAGTCATCAAGAGAGTTTGCAAATTGCGGTCAAGCAGCGAACGGCAACCACCGTGTCCGGGGTGCGGACAACACTAACAGGGTGGCTGGCCATTAACGGCGACGCGCTGCGGAAGTTGACCTTCTTGTACCAAGGCCAGCTGCTAGCCTACGATGAGGCCAGCGACACGCTGACCTTGCCAGCTGGTCTGCCAACCGATCAATCAGCGAAACTGACAGTCGTTTTCACTTCTAACGGTGAATTCACTGGCCAATTTGGGATTGATCAGCTGACGATCATGCTGCCACCCCTGGCAAGTGAACCGGATGACCAGCCGTCTAAAGAGACGGAGCCATTACCCGGTAAAGAGACGGAGCCGCTCCCCGAGGAAATCCCGACCGTACCGACACCGACGCAACCGTCAACGGATACCCAGACCGGGGATGAAGCGCCAGCGGTAGTTCCCGTGCCAAGTGTCAACTGGTCACATGACCCGTATACTGGGGAGCGCATGGCTAATCAAATCGTGGATCAGTTCAAGCGGCACCGCAATCCAACGCCAGTCGCCACCGTACGGCAGGCTGCTCAGGACGAGTGGACCTGGTCGACCGTTCAGCCAACCGTGCGTCGGTCACTGGTAACGGCAGACACGCAGCCAATCCAACCTGAACACGGCCGTTCGGTTCGCACCGGCCAAGTCGGCGCCAAGGTCAATACTAATCCGGCACCAACTCTGCCACAAACCAACGGCACGACGACACCGTGGCAAGCCGTTGGTCTGGCTCTACTTGCCGGTCTCGGCTGGCTAAGCGGAGGCTTGCACCGACGTCATGAATAGGAACAAATCGACAGACTGACCCTAGTGCCGGTCTGTTTTTCTTTGCTTTTTGGACCAATCGATGAGGGTGACGAGCCAAACACCACGAAAAAATTGACAATCCCGCGGAACTTCGCTAAAGTCAAATTAATAATTGCTCCAGACCATTTGTGGATTTGTCAAAGAAAGTGGGGGTCTTATCATGGCAACGATTGTGCAACCGGAAGACCTGTTTGCCTTGCGACCACTGGCACAACCAGTCAGTGATGGCCAACGGGTGTATTACGTGGAGAGTCAACTAGACCAGCAGGAAAATGCCAGTCAAGCGGCCATTTACAGCGTCCAACTGGCTGACGGCAGTGACCGGCGGCGGTGGAGTCCGGCCGGCATTACCGTCAGTGAGCTGGCGTTGAGCCCCAGTCGGCGGTATTTGGCCTTTACTGGGACCGTGGCGGACCACAGCCAATTGTTTTTGGTTCCGTTAAGCGGCGGCGCACCTGAACAGATTACCCGTGGGGATGCCGACATCAGTCAGCTGATCTGGGAAGCTGACGCTGACGTCCTTTACTTTCAGACCACGACGGGCGCGGCCAAACCCACCAAGCTCCCAAGCGTGCGGGTGGTCGACAAATTACAATACAAACAAAACGGCCAGGGCCTATTGCCTCAAGGCCTCACGTATCAATGTATTCGCTACCAGTGTGCCAGCCGGGACCAATCCGTGGTGTTAGAACGGCAGCATCCCTTTACCGTGACGGCGGCCAACCCAGACGGCTTATTATTTGATGCCAAACGCTTGCCGGACGACGAGCATGATTTTAGCACTGGCGAGTACTGGCATCCCTTTGATGGCACCGCTGAGCGCCTGTTAAACGCGCAACTGGCAGCCGGGTCCTTTGGTCAGGGCCAGTTGGCGGCGGATGGCCATCGCGTCTTGATGTGGGGCCAGGACAATCACATCCCTAACGTGTCGCAGTTCCACGCCTGGCTCAGCGACTTGCGGACGGACACCCTAACGGATCTGACCGCGCCCCGCGACGTCGAGGTCGGCGATATGCTGGCGGTCGACAGCCAACAGCGCCAGTCCGGCCAATTTGTCGCCTGGCTAGATGACCAGACTTTTGTGACCTTGGAAAATGCCCACGGGCGCCTCAGCCTGGTCAGTCAACAGCTCGCAGATAACGCGCAGCCCCAGACCTTGCTGGGTGGCGACCGGGCCATCACCGACTTCAGTGTGGTGGATGCCAACACCATCGTCTTCACCGAGACCACCATGACCAGCGTGAGCCGTTTAAAGGCCCTTAACGTGGCCACAGGTGATGAGTGGGGACTGGTGAACCCCAATGCCACCTATGAGGCTAGACATGCACTGGTGGCCGGACAACGCTTTACATTTAAGGGTGCGGCCGACTGGGAGATTGAAGGCTGGTATTTCCCACCGGTCACCCCAGCACCTCGGCATCCGGCGGTTCTGTACGTACATGGTGGCCCCCAGGTCGACTTTGGCTACGGCTTCTATCACGAGCTACAGTTCTTGGCCGGCCAGGGCTACGGCGTCATCACCATCAACCCGCGCGGCGGTAACAGTTATGGCCAGGACTTTGAAACGGCCGTCATTGGCCATTACGGCGAAGGCGACTTCGAAGACCTGATGCTCGGCGTCGACGCGGCGCTCAAGCTTGACCCGACGATTAATTCCGCCCAACTTTGCGTGACTGGCGGGTCGTACGGCGGGTTCATGACCAACTGGATCGAAACGCACACGGATCGGTTCGCAGCCGCCGTGACGCAACGGTCGATCGCCAATTGGATCAGCTTTTATGGCACCAGTGACATCGGCTATTTCTTCACGCCGTGGGAGTTGAAACAAGACATGCGCGACATCGATCGGCTATGGCATTTCTCGCCGTTGGCCTACGTTCGCCAAGCCAAGACACCAATCCTGGTCTTGCACGGCGAAGAGGATCTACGTTGTCCAACGACGCAGGGCGAAGAGTTCTTCGTGGGGTTGAAGGAAGCCGGCGTGGACACGCAACTGGTACTCTTTCCGAAGTCGAACCACGAATTGTCGCGCTCCGGGTTACCGAATTTAAGAATTGAACGTTTAAACCGCATCAACCAGTGGTTCAAGGACCACTTATCCAAGGAGGAAGCAAAATGAAGATTGGATTTATCGGCGTCGGTGGTATGGCTCAGGCCATTATCGGCGGCTTGCTGCAGGCCAAGACCTTTGCCCCAGCGGACATCGTGGTCCATAGCCACCGGCAAGAAAGCTACGGTCCCTATGCCGCGGCGCACGGGTTGACCCCGGTTGCCAGTAACGCCGACGTGGTGACGGCCAGTGACCTCGTGGTGCTAGCCGTGACGCCCAACGTGGCTGTCGACGTCTTGCAAGAAGTTGAACCGCAACTGGCCGACGGTGACAAGGTCCTGATCTCCATCGTGGCTGGGCTGAGCTTGGAACAACTGGCAAACGTGGCGGGCGAAAACGTCCCGATTTTACGGACGCTGCCCAACGTCAATGTCGAGGTCGGGGCGGGGATGACCGCCGTGGCCGCCAATGACCAACTGACCGGGGATAATCTGACTGCTGCGCTGCGGGTCTTCAACACGATTGGCTCGACGACCGCGCTGGCCGAAGACCAATTTGGCGTGTTCAGCGCGCTGGCGGGAAGTTCACCGGCCTACATCGACTTCTTCATCGACAGCCTCAGTCGCGCTGGGGTCAAGCACGGCCTTAGTAAGGACCAGGCGACGCAGATTGCGGCCCAGGCAACGTTAGGGTCAGCTAAAATGGTCCTGGCCAGCGACAAGATTCCGTTTGCCCTGATCGACCAAGTGGCGTCTCCCGGTGGCAGTACCGTGGCGGGGTTGCTGGCGATGGAAGAGGCTGGCTTCATGACGGCCGTGGTCAAGGGCATCGACGCGACCATCAAACGCGATGCGGGTGGTCCGGCGTAGAATTAATTGTAGCGGGGGCTGGCCGCCTTACCGTTCGCCAAATTTGGACCGTGACGCTGTGGGAAGGACCGGTCGAAGCCAAAGGGCGGTCTTCAACCTCGCTTCGAGCCGAAAGTCGCGTCTCGAAGACGCCAGTTTCCAAGCAGACCACTTGCAAACGCCCACGACTGAGTCCAAATTTAGCTCACTCACGGCTACGTGGTAGGTTGTCCACTAATGTGGATGTACGTTGCCATTTCAGCGATTTCTCTGCTAATTTTGTGGGTAATCATCGACGTAATCGGAGGAGGTCAGAGATGTAGGTTGCTGTGACAACGGTGTTAGCTGAGCTTTTTTTCTCAGCTTACAGCGTGTTCCCCATAGCTACCGGAATCTCTGACAGCCGCAGGTGGTGGCGTGGACTGATTTAATGTTCACAATCCCGCAAGAAAAAATAAAAAATTACCAGTCGCGTGAGTTGCCTTTTTGGTCTATACCGATTATAATAACAGTGTTGACTGAAGGTTATAATTGATGAGGAGGAGACTCATGAGTATTGTTTTAAAACACGCGAAGATTTACACCGGTGATGCGGTCATTCCCGATGGGTTTATTCGTTTCGACCAAGAGATTGAAGCGGTCGGCCCCGTTGCTGATTTCCGGCCATTGCCTGCCGATGAGATTCACGTGGTGACTGGCAAGACGATTGTTCCCGGATTTATTGACGTGCATAGCCATGGGGGCTATGGATATGATAGTATGGATGGGGACCCTGACCAAATTGATAAGATGGTTAATCTCATGTCGTTAGAAGGCATTACCTCGATTTTCCCGACCACGATGACGCAGTCCAATGACGCCATCGACCACGCCATGCAAGGGATTGCGGTGGCTGCCGAACGGAATCCGTTGATTCAAGGCGTTCATTTGGAAGGGCCATTCATCGCGGCCATCTTCAAGGGTGCACAGCCGGAGAAGTACATCAAGGATCCCGACGTTGACCTATTGGACCGGTGGAACCAGTTGTCTGGCAACCGGGTCAAATTGATTACCTACGCGCCAGAAGACGCCGGGGCCAAGCAGTTTGAAGCCTATTGTTTAGCTAACGGCATCGTGCCATCTGTCGGTCACTCCAACGCCACGCGAGAACAATTACTGGAAAGTCGCGCAACGCACGTGACCCACTTGTACAATGCACAACGGGGGTTGCGGCACCGTGAACCCGGTGTGACGGGCCACGCAATGTTGGAAGACAATCTATTTTGTGAATTAATTTGCGATGGGTTCCACATCGTGCCGGACATGATCAAGTTGGCCTACGAACAAAAGGGTCAACACCGGCTAGAATTAGTCACCGATTCCATGCGTGCCAAGGGGATGCCCGAGGGCGTTAGTGAATTGGGTGGCCAAAAGGTCATCGTCAAGGACCGGCAAGCTCGCTTGGAAAGCGGCAACTTAGCGGGTTCCGTCTTACGGTTCGACGAGGCCTTCCGCAACGTCATCGCCTTTACCGGCTGTGACGTCAACGACGCCGTGCAAATGAGCGCTGTCAACCAAGCCGAGGAATTTGGCCTGACCCAAAAGGGCAAGTTACTTCCCGGCCGCGACGCCGATTTAAACTTGTTAACACGTGATCTCCACGTGGACACGACCTATAGTTTGGGCCGCAACATGCAGGAGCTCATCAAATAAACCAATTGTAGATATTTGAGAAGGGACGTTGGGTGCTGTGAGTTCACCGATTTATATTCAAATTCATAATGACATTAAACGTGCAATTGAAGCCGGAAAATGGGCGGTTGGCGATCGAATTCCGTCTGAACGAGAGTTGTCTCGTGATTTTGATGTGAGTCGGATGACGCTTCGCCAGGCCATTCAAACGCTGGTCGACGAAGGCATCTTGGAGCGCCAAGTGGGTTCTGGGACCTACGTCGCCAACCAAAAGGTCCAGGAAAAAATGTCTGGGGTCACTAGTTTTACTGATTTAATGTTGACCCAAGGCAAGCAGCCGACCAGCAAGACGATTTCGTATCACGTCATGAATCCGTCTTTGAGCGAGGCTGAAAAGCTAAAGCTCAATGAGGACGACCAGGTGTTACGGATGGAACGGATTCGCTACGGCGATGACGTGCCGATCTGTTTTGAAGTGGCCACGGTACCCGAAAAGCTGGTGGACGGCCTGAATAAAAAGGAAGTCACCAGTTCACTGTACCGAGCATTGGAGGACAAGAAGCAACTGAACCCGGGCAAGGCCCAACAAACGGTTTCGGCCATGTCAGCGTCGGAACGCATCGCCGAATACCTGAACATCAAGCGCGGCGACGCCATCTTGCGGCTGCGCCAGGTGACGTATTTGCAAGACGGCACGCCGTTTGAATATGTGCGGACCCAGTACGTGGGCGAGCGGTTTGAATTTTATTTGGAAAAGTAAATATGAGGGGCTGGACGGTGGTTCGGCTCCTTTTTTGGCAAGTTGCCCTGGTGAAATCAAGTCATCTGGCTGCAGTGAAAATTTGCCGGAGCGCAGCCTATGCTGAGGGTGCTTGCCATGTGAAGATTATTCGAAAACAAAAAAGCCAGCGCCAAGTCACGCTAGCCTAGATGAAATATTAATTGTGCTGGTAAACCTGCCACTGATAACACCGCAGTAGCCGAGAGTTCGCCAAATATGGGTTCAGCCGTGGGAGTTCCCTTAGCGGTATGTTTCAGGCCGCTTAGGGAACTGGCGCCTTTGAGACGCGACCTTCGGCTCAAAGCGAGGCCGAGACCGCTTCTCAGGCTCGGCCCGGTCCGCCCACCGCGTTCCAACCCATATTTGGCGGACGGTAGGCGGTCAAACGCCGACGTTACCGCTGGTGCTTGGCCTGCTGCCGCACGAGATGCAGGTAGTGGGGAATGACCGCGATGCGTTTCAGCCGCTTGGGGTCCGTCACTGTCCGGTAGAACCATTCCAAATGGTGGTCTTGCCAGAACTTGGGGGCGCGGACGACCGCACCAGCTAGCACGTCGAAGCTACCACCGACGCCCATCCACAAGCCCTTGGTCACGTGACGGTAGCGGTGAATGAATTGTTCTTGCTTGGGAAAGCCTAGCGCGGCAAACACCATGTCGGGTTGCTTGGCCTGAATGTCGGCCACGATGGGCGCTTCATCCTGGAAGTAGCCGTCGTGAATGCCGGCGATGACCAACCCGGGATAGTCGCGGGCCAAAATGGGTTTCAGCTGGGCAATCACTTCTGGCTTGGCACCGAGAAAGTAAGCCGAGCGATGCTGGTCACTGCCCCAGGCCAACAGCGCCTGTAAGGTATCGAACCCGGTGATGCGTTCGGGCAAGGGCTGTTTGAGAATCTTCGCCCCATCCAAGATACCGACCCCATCCGGTGTGATGAAGTCGGCGCCCAACAGGAGGTCGCGGTACTCAGCGTGTTCATGCGCGTACATGACGATCTCCGGATTGGCGGTCACCACGAAGGTGTTTTGATGGTCGGTGATCCGTTGTTGTAAGACAGGCAATAAGGCTGCTGCCGTGGTTTTGACGAAGGGTAAGTCAAGCACGGTGACGGTCGGAAATGTGGTTTGCATAGGGGGACTCCTCTCAAGATTGGCACGAGAACGAATTAAGCCCCCGGTGCCGCATTAAATTGTATGACGCTCTGTTTGTTTCATGCTAAAATAAAGCTATTGAAATTAAATTTAAGACCATTAAATCCGGCTCAAAAACCAGCTAAGGGAGTAGCTCATTATGACGAATTTGTATCCTGACGACAGTATGACTCTGCACACGGATGCCTACCAGATCAATATGATTCAAACTTACTTCGAACAAGGAATCGCGGACAAACACGCGGTCTTTGAAGTCTTTTTCCGGGAAATGCCGTTTAAAAACGGTTACGCGGTCTTCGCTGGTTTGGAACACATTGTTCATTATATCCAAAATCTGCATTTTTCCCAAACGGATATTGATTACTTACGAGAAGCTGAAGATTATTCCGAAGACTTTTTAAACTACTTGGCGAATTTCAAATTCCGCGGGTCGATTCGCTCGGCCGTGGAAGGCGAGTTGGTCTACGCGCACGAACCACTGTTACAGGTGGAGGGACCGCTGGCTGACTGCCAATTGGTGGAAACGGCCATCTTGAACATCATCAATTACCAAACCTTGATTGCCACCAAGGCCGCGCGGATTCGTTCCGTGGCCGGGGATGACGCATTGATGGAATTCGGAACGCGGCGTGCGCAGGAGTTTGACGCGGCTATCTGGGGCACCCGGGCAGCCTTTATCGGCGGTTTTGACGCGACGTCTAACGTCCGGGCCGGTAAGATCTTCGGTATCCCCATCAGTGGGACCCACGCCCACGCCTTGGTCCAAACCTATGGCAACGACTACGACGCCTTCATGGCCTATGCCAAGACGCACCATGATTGTGTGTTCTTAGTCGACACCTACGATACGCTGCGGAGCGGGGTGCCGAACGCCATCAAGGTGGCCCAAGAACTCGGCGACCAGATCAATTTCCAAGGGGTCCGCATCGACTCTGGCGATATGGCCTATCTATCCAAACGGGTACGGCAAAAGCTAGACGAGGCTGGTTTCCCGAACGCTAAAATTTACGCATCCAATGACCTGGATGAAAAGACGATTCAAAGTCTCAAGATGCAAGACGCCAAGATCGACGTTTGGGGCATTGGGACCAAGCTGATCACGGCCTTTGACCAACCCGCTCTGGGAGCTGTCTACAAGATGGTTGCCATTGAAGACAATCAGGGTAAGATGAAGGGCACCATCAAACTGTCCAACAACGCCGAGAAGGTGACGACGCCTGGCAAGAAACAAGTTTGGCGCATCACCAAGAAGGCGGACGGTAAGACGGAAGGGGATTACGTGGCCTTGATCGATGAGGATCCGCGCAATGAGGACTCACTGTTCATGTTCCACCCCAGCTACACCTACATCAACAAGACCGTCAACGACTTCAATGCCCGGCCCATCTTACAAAACATTTTTGATCAAGGTGAGTTGGTCTACAAATTACCAACGCTGTCGGCCGTGCGTGACCGGTGTCGCGGTGCCTTAGCGAACCTGTGGCCAGAATACAAACGGGACTTGAACCCGCAAAAGTATCCCGTCGATTTATCACAGGATTGCTGGGACCACAAGATGGCCATCATCAAGGATATTCACACGTACGTTCAGACGATGCCAGAATAGCATCGCCCAAATCTAGGGGGCAGTATTATGCGTGCTATGCAAAAAGAAATTATTGAAGCGTTGAAGGTCCAACCGTCAATCGATCCGGCAACGGAGGTACGGCGGAGCGTGGACTTCTTAAAGGCGTATCTCAAGCACTATGATTTCATGAAAACGTTGGTCCTGGGCATTTCCGGCGGTCAGGATTCGACGTTGACCGGATTACTGTGCGAACAAGCCGTCACGGAATTGCGCCAGGAAACGGGCGACAACGACTACCGCTTCATTGCGGTGCGCCTGCCATACGGTGAGCAAGCCGATGAAGATGACGCCATGATGGCCATCGACTTCATGAACGCGGATGAAGTGGAACGGGTCAACATTCAGCCGGCCACGGATGCCACGGTGGCGGCAGTGGCGGCCAACCACGAGACTGTGAGTGACTTTAACAAGGGCAACATCAAGGCCCGTCAGCGGATGATCGCCCAGTACGCGATTGCCGGGGCACGCAACGGGGCCGTCGTGGGAACCGACCACGCGGCCGAAGCGGTCACGGGTTTCTACACGAAGTACGGGGATGGTGCCTCGGACATTTGCCCAATCTGGCGGCTGAACAAGCGCCAAGGTGCGGCCATGCTCCGCTACCTGGGCGCGCCGGAACACCTGTATCAAAAGGTGCCTACGGCTGATTTGGAAGAAGACCGGCCAGCACTGCCCGATGAAGCGGCCTTGGGCGTTCGCTATCAAGATATTGATGACTACCTGGAAGGCAAGCCGGTGGCTACGGCCGCGGCGGAACGCATCGAGGGCTGGTACCGCAAGACCGCGCACAAGCGTCATTTGCCAGTGAACGTCTACGATACGTTCTGGCAGGATTAATTTACGGAGGCGGAGTACCTATGGCAAGAAACAATTTACAGAAGAATAATATGAATGGCTACATCCAAGTGCTCTCTGGGGTCTTGAAGACCACCGAAGACGGCGCGGAACAAATGAATGCCGACTTTGAAAAGATGCGTGGCGCTATCGACAACGACACGGTCAGTGACCTGTCGCAAGTTGATCTGCAAAAGGTGGCTGACAATTTCCAACGGGGCACGGACAGCTACGAAGACAATCTAAACAAGCTCCAACAGGCCAACGTACCGGTGCGTGTGCTGGGTAAGCACAAGTCACTGGTCGCCGCTTACCGGACCTACACGCAGGCATGCCAAGCCATGACCGACAGCATCGACGTGGAGCACCAAGCCGTCGACAACGCCGCTTTTGACGAAGCCGAAAAGACGCAAGAAAATGCCATGGAAAAGGTCACGGCCGCTACCCAGCGGATCATGACCAGCCCAATGTAGACAACTCTGGTGGGGACTGGCCGCCTTACCGTGGCACGAAATCTAGGCTGGAACGCTGGGGGAGGACGGTCCGAGCCGAAGTGCGGTCTCGGACCTTGATTTGAGCCAGAAAATCACTGTCTCAAATACACCAATTTAGCAGCACAAGTCGCTACTAAATTCCCCGGCTGAGCCTAGATTTCGTACCACTCACGGCTGACATTGGCGATTGGTCAGCAACAGTTGATTGAATCTGCAAGTTGGTGGCACACTACGGGTGATAGTCCAAGTTTGGAAAGAATCGCCGTCGAGTCCAAGGAGGCCGAAGCAACAAGTCACTCGGGCAACACGAACGTGATTGGACGGCTGGACAGTAAACTACGTTAGAATTGATTACAGCTATCGTAGCCGAGAGTTCGTTAAATATGGGTTCAGCCGTGGGAGTTTCCTAAGCGGCACGGTTCGTGCTGATTAGGAAACTGGCGTCTTTGAGACGCGACCTTCGGCTCAAAGGCGAGGTGTCGAGACCGATCTTTGGCTCGACCCGTCCGCCCACCGCGTCCCGGCCCATATTTAGCGAACGGTAGGCGGGCAGGTTGCACTATGTGATTTTGGGTTTAGTGACTAAGTCGTAAAATAACGGGGTCGCTTCACAACTTGTGGGGTGACCTTTTTGTTTGGGCGCAAACGGACGGAGAGACCCGCTGGCATGGTATAATGCAGGTATATCGTTTAGAAAAAGTAACGGAGGGGTTGCATGGCAACGAAACAAACAGAAACGGCGCTTAGTGAGCTCGCCAAGCCGGTGCAGCAACAATTGACGCAGTACCGGGTGCAGCAGATTCAAGCCGTGCTGTCCCTATTAGACGAAGGCAACACGGTGCCATTCATTGCCCGGTATCGGAAGGAACGGACGGGGTCTTTGGATGAAGTCGCCATTCGTGATATCGAAGATGAGGCGCGCCGGCTGATGAAATTAAATCAACGGCGCCAAGAAGTTTTGAAGATTATTGATGAGCAGGGTAAATTAACCCCGGCGTTGCGGCAAAATTTGGCCCATGCCACGGTGCTCCAACAGGTCGAGGACTTGTATTTGCCTTACAAACAAAAACGACGGACCAAGGCGACCGTTGCCCGAGAAGCGGGGTTAACGCCGCTAACGCAATGGCTGCTGAGCTTTCCAGCCACGGGATTGGATGCCAAGGCGCAACAGTTTGTCGACCCGGCTAAGGATTTGCCGGACCTCGCGGCAGTTTGGGCCGGCGTTCACGAGATCCTTGCGGAGACGTTTAGCGAGCAGGCGGCGTTTCGGGAATGGATTCGGCAGTACACCTGGCAACATGGTGAGCTGACCAGCAAACGCAAACGTGGGGCGGCCGACGATGATGAGCAACAAGTTTACGCCACATACTACGATTTTAGTCAGTCACTCAAGCAGATTCCGCCTTACCGGGTGTTGGCTATCAACCGGGGCGAGCGCGAGAAAGTTCTGTCGGTCGGTGTTACCGTTGATCCGGCGTCCATTTTGCAGTATGGACATTTCCGATTAGTCGGGCAACACCACGGCCCAGCGGTGGTCAAGGTGACGGCGGCATTTGCGGATGCCTACAAGCGCTTCTTGGGTCCAGCCATTGCGCGGGAACTGCGCCGACAACTGACGGAAAAAGCCGATGAACACGCCATTCAGGTGTTCGGCAACAATCTGTACCACCTGTTGATGCAGGCACCGCTGAAGGGCAAGGTCGTGATGGGTTTTGACCCGGCGTACCGGACGGGGTGCAAGTTAGCCATCATGGATGCTAACGGCCGTTTCCTGGCCAAGCAGGTCATTTACCCGCATAAGCCGGCGAAGGCCAAAGACCGGGCAGCCGCGGGGCCGGCGTTTAAGCAATTGCTGGAGAAATATCACGTTGAAATGATTGCGATTGGCAACGGGACCGCTAGCCGGGAATCCGAGGAGTTTGTCAGCAACATTTTGAAGACGCTGGATCACCCAGTCTATTACGTCCTGGTCAATGAAGCCGGGGCGTCGGTCTATTCCGCCAGCGCCAATGCCCGTGCCGAGTTCGCCGACTTTCACGTTGAGGAACGGTCGGCCGTGAGCATTGGGCGGCGTCTTCAAGATCCGCTGGCCGAGCTGATCAAGATCGACCCTAAAGCGGTTGGTGTGGGGCAGTACCAGCATGATGTGCCCGAAAAGGCGTTGGATGCCCAACTGGACCGGGTCGTGGAGACGGCGGTCAACCAGGTGGGGGTCAACGTCAACACGGCTAGTCCGGAGTTACTGACGCACATTTCTGGCCTAACGGCAACGACAGCGCAAAACATCGTGGCCTACCGCAATGAAAATGGTGCGTTTGCCGCGCGGCAGGAGTTGAAGAAGGTGCCGCGCCTGGGACCCAAGGCGTATCAGCAGGCCGTGGGCTTCCTCCGTATCATCGGTGGTCGCGAACCGCTAGACAATACGGATATTCATCCGGAAAGCTATACGGCGGCCCATCAGCTTTTGACGCAACTGGCACCGGACGGGCAGATTGGTACGCCCAAGCTCCAGCAACAGTTGGCCCAGTTGAATCAGGCACAATGGGCGGAACAGTTGGGGATTGGCGCGGCAACGTTGGCCGACATCATTGCTGGCTTGGGCAAGCCCGGTCGTGATTTGCGCGACAGCATGCCAGCCCCCTTGCTGCGGCAAGACGTCTTGACCATGGCAGACCTGAAACCAGGGATGGAGTTACAAGGTACCGTCCGCAACGTGGTCGACTTTGGGGCTTTCGTGGACATTGGCGTCAAGCAAGACGGCCTGGTCCACATTTCTCAGCTGGCTGACCACTACGTTAGTGACCCCAGCACGGTCGTCACGATTGGCGATGTCGTGACGGTTTGGGTCCTGAGCGTCGACGAGAATCGTCACCGAATTCAATTAACAATGCGAGCTGAGCAACATGACTAATCAAGAGTTACAGCGGCTGGTCGAGCGCATTTCGCTGGAAAGTTTTGGCAAACCGTTTCGCCACCACGCCATGTTTAACGCCCGCTTGAGAACGACGGGCGGCCGCTACCGGTTGCGTGATCACAACTTGGAAATCAATCCAAAAATGTACACGGAACACGATGCGGCTGTGTTGATTGGCGTCATCAAACATGAACTGTGTCATTATCATTTGAACTTGGCGGGCCAGTCCGGGCAGCACCGCACGGCGGCCTTCAAGCAATTGCTACAGCAGGTGGGTGGCTTGCGTTTCGCCCCAGCACCGCCGAACGCCCAACCGCGTCCGCGACGTTGGCAGCTTTACGTGTGCGCCCGGTGCCAGCAGAAATATTATCGCGCGCGCCGCATCGACGTCACCAAGATGGTCTGCGGTCGGTGTCACGGGCGGCTCCAATGGCAAAAAACGGTGATTGCGGTCACCCGGCCGCAAGCATAGGAGGTTGATAGGATGGGTAAAACAATTATTCGGGTTCCCGCAACGGCGGCGAACTTAGGCCCCGGCATTGATTCAATCGGGGCGGCATTGCATCTGTATTTAACGGTGATTATTGAAGAAAAAACGGAAAAATGGCGGGTCAACCACGCGCTGGGCACGGAGATTCCCCGTGACGAAAATAACCTGATGGTCCAAACGGCGTTGAAGGTCAACCCGGATTTGCCGGCACACCAATTGACGGTGATGTCAGATATCCCGGTATCCCGAGGCTTGGGCAGTTCGACCAGCGCCATTATCGCTGGAATCAAGATTGCTAACGAATTGGGCGAAATGGATTTGACCATCCCCGAACAGTTAAATTGGGCGGTCAAACTCGGTGGTGC
Organism: Levilactobacillus yiduensis; assembly: GCF_024718525.1. Lineage (NCBI taxonomy): Bacteria > Bacillati > Bacillota > Bacilli > Lactobacillales > Lactobacillaceae > Levilactobacillus > Levilactobacillus yiduensis. The sequence continues at coordinate 9,195 of NZ_JAMXAZ010000029.1, read as the reverse complement.
CGTGGACAACGTGGCGCCTGCCTTGATGGGCCAAGCCGCAGTGGCCGCCACCGATGGCGACACGGCCAAGGCTATCAAGCTACCATTACCCGACTTGCGAGTCTTGGTCTTCATCCCTGGTCAAAAGCTCCTCGCCCGCAAGAGTCGCGAAGCACTGCCCAAGGATTTACCGTTAGCCACGGCGGTCCACGCCAGCAGTGTGGCCAACGTCTTGGTGGCAGCGCTGCTGACTAAGGATTGGGAATTGGCTTCAAAGATGATTGAGCGCGACGAGTTCCATGAACAGGCCCGTTCACAACTGGTACCTGAACTGAACCAGATTCGCGACGTAGCCCACGAGTTGGGCATCACCGGCACATACCTGAGTGGGGCGGGGCCAACCGTCGTCACCTTTGGCACGGCGGCGCAGCTAACGCTATTGCGTGCCAAGCTGGAAAAACGCGACTTGGCTGGTAGCCTGCGCATCATCGACCTCGATCCGGACGGCGCGACCGTCCTCACCGATGCATAAAGAAAACTTTTTTGAATTAACTTGCAAAAAATATTGTCAGGTGCGGAATCATTTGGTATACTATTTCTTGTGAGTTAATGCGGCCATGGCGGAATTGGCAGACGCGCAAGATTAAGGATCTTGTCCGGGTAATCCGGGTGGAAGTTCGAATCTTCTTGGCCGCATCAGAGGTTTACGGAAAGTCTTGACCATTTTGGTTGAGGCTTTTTTGTTAGTCGGGAAAGTAAAAGCCCCTCCCTAGTCATTTGTTCAGATGATTAGGGAGGGCACAATTCTTTTAAGGCGCTATTATTTAGAAGAATGCCTATTCAATGAATTTCTTTGCAGCAATTGCATCAGTCAAAGTTTCTGAAAAATTTAAATTCATATCTTTACCTAATGTATCAGCCCAGCGGGGAATCGTTAGCGTTTTCTTAATCAGTTTTTGATTGTCTAGGTAATTGGAAACGTTGACGGTAACCATAGATATGAATGATTTTTCTTTGTCGTAGACTAGATCAAAGTCATGATCATCTTTGAAAGGGTCATCGCCGTCTAAAGAGAGACGGTTTATATTTGATGGATTTGGAATAGCAAGACCATCTTCAAGGTTTCCGGCAAGTGTCACGCCTAGCCAATCAGAAGCCATATACATTGCATCTGAAATATCGGTGCCTAGTGTACTGGAGTTCTTGAAATCTGGGAAGTAAATTGAATATTTTGTATCTACAGAATCGTCATAGTAAAAAAGTGCAGGATAAGTTACTAACATCGTTAATCCTCCTCGTATGATATAAGCCAAAGAAGCTGATTATAATGGCCTAGTTTCTTTTTTTCTATGTTGCATCCGGGTTACTCGTGCTGATAATGTTTATTTGAAAGTAGTTGCGAGTTATTCAGAAAAAATTGAAATTACACTGTTCTCGGAAAAAACGGGTGGGGGATGGCAAAGACCATCTAGCCTGAAACATGACAAACAGATAACATTTTCACCACGCAATCGTTTTCATTGAAAATGGGTCTTCAAAAATCCTTAAGAGAAGCGTAAGATTGGAAATTAAATCGACGACTACTGGCATTTGCAAACAAAATTGGTGACAAGCACCAGTGAACGCGTTATAGTTGTTATCTTGTGTCATTTTGAGTGACCAAAAATTCTGAAGGAGGTCGGCATATGAGCGACTTAACCAAGGGCAATTCCCTGAAACTTATTTTCTTTTTCACGATTCCATTATTGATTGGTAATTTATTCCAGCAATTATATAACGTCTCTGATACAGTGGTCGTGGGGCAAACCCTTGGTGTTAAAGCGCTGGCCGCGGTCGGGGCTACTGGCTCGATCAACTTCTTAATCATTGGATTTGCACAGGGACTGACCGCGGGGCTGGCCATTATTACGGCCACACGCTTTGGCGCCCGCGACTACAAGGGTGTGCGGCGGTCATTTGCGGCGAGCATCATTATCTCTATTTTAATGACGATCGTCCTGACGGTCCTGTCACTAACCTTTGTCGATCCTATCTTAAAGTTAATGCAAACGCCCGCTTCAATCTTTGCGAACGCACGTATCTTCATCAGTACCATCTTTGCCGGGATTTTTGCGTCGATGGCCTTTAACCTGTTATCTAACATCATTCGGGCACTGGGTGATTCTCGGACGCCGCTAATCTTCCTGGTGATTGGGACCGTCGTGAACGTGATTTTAGAATTATTATTCATTTTGGTCTTCCACATGGGAGTTGCCGGTGCCGGGTGGGCAACGGTGATTTCTCAAGTTGTGGCCTCACTGTTGTGTGTGGGCTACATTGTTCGTTCCATCCCGCTGCTGCATATTTCGCGGGAAGATTTTAAATTCGGTTTCGACGAGCTGTGGCAACATTTCTCCACGGGGATGCCCATGGGCTTTCAGCTGTCCATCATCGCGATTGGGACGATGGTCATGCAGGCCGCTTTGAACTCCTTGGGGACGGACTCCGTGGCTGCTTCCACGGCGGCCTCCAAGGTCGACCAACTGTGTTCACTGCCGATGTCTTCCTTCGGGGTGACCATGGCAACCTTCGCGGCGCAGAACTTTGGTGCCGGTAAGTACGGTCGTATCATGGAAGGGGTCAAGAAGACCCTCTGGTTATCCGGGAGCTTCGCCGTCTTTGCGGGCGGGTTGGTCATTCTCCTCGGCAAGCCGATCGTCACACTGATCATCGGGACAGCCGACGAGCACGTGATCCAGTTATCTCAGACTTACTTCAACATTATTGGGAGCACCTACCTTTTGTTAAGTGTCCTATTTATCATTCGGAACACACTCCAAGGGTTGGGACGCCGGGTATTGCCGACCTTAGCCGGAGTGGGCGAGTTGACCATGCGGGTTTTCGCGGCCCTGTTCATGGTCGAAGCCTTAGGTTATGCGGGGGCCGTTTCGGCGGAACCGTTAGCCTGGTTGGGTTCTTGTGCTATCCTGATTCCTTCTTGGATTCGGGCGGTCAAGCAACTACGCAACCTGCAACGGGCTGAAGACGTGGCTGCGGGCAAAGATCCAGAAGCACTTGCAGCAGCTGATAATGACCTGGTACCGATTAATTCGGTTTCAGCGTCTCCAAAATTAGAGTCCGCTGGTAAAGCATGATAAACTAGGGTGTGGTCAGCGATGGCCGCACCTTTTTTCTTTGAAAATTGAAATGATTGAAAACTAAGGAGACCAGTCTACATGAAAAATTTTATCTTTGATATTGATGGGACCCTCTTAGACACCGAAGCCATGTACATGAAGTCCCTGCAAGCCGTTTTACATGACCGGGGAATCGACCGGGAGTACGCGGAGCTGGCCAAGACATTTGGCATTCCCAGTCGTGATGCCTTGATTCGGCTGAAATTGGCAGATGTTGATGGCATTTTAGCGGAGTGGGGGCCGCGGACGAAAGAATACCGGGATACCGTTGCCGTCTATGCGGGGGTCAAGCAAGCGTTGGCCGATTTACGGGCTGCGGGTGCGGGGTTGGCCATCATGACCTCCAAGCAACGGTATGAATACGACCGCGATGTGGTCAGTGCCGGACTCGACGGCTACTTTAGCCAAGCCGTTGTCGCTGAAGACATTGCGCATGGCAAGCCAGCGCCGGACGGCATTTTGCTGGCGATGAAACGGCTGGGCGCACAACCGGAAAATACCGTGTACGTGGGCGATACGGTGTATGACGCCGATGCCTCCGCCGCAGCGCATGTCACCTTTGGGTTCGCGGCGTGGAACGGCCGGACGCCAACTGATTTCAAGCCGGACGTAAGCTTCATCACGCCCAGCGCGATGCTGGAATTGCTGTAAGCTGCCAGCCGGACTCACCGTTTTTCGGGAGTGCTAGCTGGAACCGCTTTTTTATGCTATATTAAATGCAGACGCAATTTAGAGTTTAAAATTCGCGGAATTGATGAAGGGGTGGCAGAATGCTCGCCATAATCGTCACGAGCCACGGTGAATTTGCCCGTGGTATCTTACAGAGTGCCGAAATGATTTTCGGTAAAACAGCAAAAGTGATGGCTGTGACCTTAGCAGCCGATGAAAGTGTCGAAGACTTGGCGAATCATTATCAGGCCGCCATCGACGATATGCAACCCGTTACGGAGCTCCTATTCTTAGTGGACCTGTGGGGTGGCTCACCATTTAACGCTGCCAGCCGGGTCGTGGCCCAGCATCCCGACCGGTACGGTTTGGTAGCCGGGCTCAACTTACCGATGTTGATCGAAGCCCTGTCGATTCAGAGCCAGACGCTGGCCGAAGTGATTCCACACTTGGAACGGGCCGCGCAGGGTGGCATTCGGCATTTGGACTTGCATACGGATACGGGAGATGATGACTTACTATGACGATGACAATCAAATTGGCCAGAGTCGACAACCGGTTGTTACACGGCCAGATTGCGACGGTGTGGACGAAGACGGTCCAGCCTAATCGCATCTTGGTCGTCTCGGATGCCGTGGCCCAAGACCAATTGCGTAAGGTGCTGATTACCCAAGCCGCGCCGGCCGAAGCCAAGGCCAATGTAATTACGTTGGCCAAGATGGCTCAGATCTATCAAGACGCGCGCTTTGACGGGTTTCAACCTATTATTTTGACGGAAACGTTGGCAGAGATGGCGGCGTTGGCCGCGCAGGGTGTTGATTTGACCACGACCGGCGTTAACGTCGGCAATCTGGCGTATACCGCTGGCAAGGTCATGCTCACACCAAGCGTTGCGGCTGATGCCAATGACGTTGCGGCGGCCAAGCAACTCGAAGCGGCTGGCGTCGAAGTCTATGCCCAGACGGTACCAACAGATCGGAAACAAGCGTTTTTAAAGTTAGCAGCTAAAAAGGGTTTGTCGTAACACCTCACTCGGTGGTCACCCCCACCTGAGCGGGGTGTTTTTGCGGTGACTCATATTGATGAGAAAGGAAGTCAGCAACGGATGAGCATCTGGGGAATTTTAATCATTGCCTTTTTGGCAGGAATTGAGGGGGTCGTCGATGAGTGGGAATTCCACCAACCCATCGTGGCCTGTACCTTGGTCGGCCTGGCGACGGGCAATCTCGTGAGTGGCATCGCCCTGGGGGCCTCACTACAGCTGGTGACGCTGGGGTGGATGAACATCGGGGCGGCTGTGGCGCCTGATCCGGCCCTAGCAGCCGTTGTTGCCGCTTGGTGGGTCAGTGGCCCGGCGCACCTGCCCGTGGCCGCAGGTGTGATTCTAGCCATTCCTCTGGCCTTGATTGGGCAGGGCTTAACGCGGGGCTTACGGCACTTGATCATTCCGTTAGTGACCCAAGCTGATGTGGCGGCCGCGGCGGGAAACTTACATAAAATTGACTGGTTACACCGCAGTAGTGTGGTTTTGCAAGGCTTGCGAGTCATGATTCCCACGGCGGTCTTGATGGCTCTGCCAACGGCGTGGATTCAGCTGAGTTTTCAGGCGTTACCGGCGACGATTCGGGGTGGCCTACACGTGGCGGCCGGCCTGTTAGTCATCGTCAGCTTTGCCATCGTCATCAATATGATGGCGACACGGCAACTGTGGCCGTTTTTCTGCATTGGCTTTGCGTTGGGCACGGACAGTCACCTCAGCCTAGTGGCCCTGGGACTGATCGGCGTTGCACTAGCCATTTTGTATCTGCGCTTGCAAGCACCACACGATTCGCAGTCAGGAAACGGACCGACGCCACCGAGTGCCGAGGACGACTTAGACCGGGAATTAGATGATCTTTAGGAGGATGCGTTGATGACGACAAAAAATACGACACCGCGGCAATTGACGCTGACGGATCAGTTGTGGGTCTTTGGCCGGTCGGGTTGGGAACAGGCGGCGTGGAACTATCCGCGGTTACAAAATCTAGGTTTCTGTTACTTAATGATTCCGGCGATTCGGCGACTGTATCCGGACAAAACTGAGGCCGGACAAGCTGCCGAACGGCATTTGGCACTCTTCAATACCATGCCTTACATGCAGTCACTGATTACCGGGGTCACGTTATCGCTAGAAGAAGACCGGGCCAACGGTAAGCCCGTGTCGGCGGATGACATCGGTGCCGTCAAAGTGGGCATGATGGGCTCACTGGCGGGCGTGGCCGACCCCGTTTGGTGGGGCACGTGGCGGCCAATTCTCAGTGCGTTTGCGGCGAGTCTGGCGTTGAGCGGCTTTGGCATCGTCGGTCCGTTAGTCTTCTTTATTGGTTGGAACCTGGCGCGGCTGACCTTTCGCTGGTGTGCGCAGCGATGGGGGTATCGTCAGGGACTTAAGGTCGTAACTTTTCTTAGTAGCGGGGTGCTACAAAAGCTGACGTTAGGGGCTTCCATCGTGGGGATGTTTGTCATGGGGGCCATTATTCCGCGCTGGACGCGGGTCAAACTAGCCCCCATCGTGGCCACCAGCCACCACGCTGAACTGTCCCTACAGTCGCTGATGGATCAGTTGTTACCAGGACTGATTCCCTTACTGCTGACACTGGGCTGTGTCTGGTTACTGCGCCGGCACGTCAAGCCACTATGGCTGCTGCTCGGCGTCTTCATTCTAGGTTTAGTGGGCTACAGTTTCGGTATTTTACGTTAGGTGGGCGTTTCACAGGAAGCGACCGACTCAAGACGACGGTTGATAAAATGGCGAGGCGTTGCGCGTGTATTGGCGATTGTCCAAACAAATTCATGGTGCCACCACCCATCTTTTTTGGTAAGCCTACTTTACCATAACCGTCCGGGTAATTCACCATATTAATCTTATAATCTTTTTTATAAACTTGAATTGTCAAATTAAGTGCAACACTACATTAAAGAATATTTCATAAGGCGTTTTCCATCCGAGACATTTACGGGGACGATTATTCATTTGTTCTGCATATGCTTGTATCCGGCGGTCAGTAATTGAATCAAGGTCAGTTCCTTTTGGCAAATATTCGCGAAGCAAGCCGTTAGTATTTTCGTTAGTTCCTCGTTGCCAAGGAGAGTGAGGATCGGGAAAGTAGAAGGGCGTACCAAACTTATCAGTTAAACATTGAACTTTGGCAAACTCTTTACCCCTATCCGGGGTAATCGTTAACGATCTACCAGGCCATAGCTTCATTAAGTCGCTCAAAGTATCCGTGACTGCTTCTGAAGTTCTTTTAGCAGCTTTACCAATAAGCAGGTAACGAGATTTTCGGTCAACCAATGTAACGACACAAGCCTTTCCGCTTTTGCCTAACACGGTATCACCTTCCCAGTGACCAATTTCTACACGGTTGTCAGCTTCTCGCGGACGATCATGAATCTTGTTGGGGATTGGAATCTTGCCTCGCTTTTCTTGATAAGCTTTATTGTGGCGAGACTTGCCGTGATGCCTTAGATGGCGCACGGCACTAGAGCTGCCAGATTTAAACAAATTATCAAATAAGCCATTGAAAATCCCACGGTAAATAGTCGTGGTACTGATCTGCACCGGATACTTTTCGACTGCCAAGCGATTCGATATTTCCTCCGGAGACCAAAGGTCTTCGCAGAAGTGTTCTCTCACCACTTCAAACACCTGAGGATTACTCAAAAGAGAGACTCTGCCACAGTTGCCTTTGCGCTGTTTGTACTTCTCCTGAGCCTTCGAAGGTGAATAGGATTTACCAGTAGAATTACGGCTTAATTCTCGAGAAATGGTTGAGTAACTTTTCTTGATATGGCTGGCAATCTCACGAAGTGAGTTTCCATGATTCCTCATTAAAAAGATAGTTTCCCGTTCATCTATGGTAATATGCTTGTAGTGATCCATGGCTAAATTCCTTTCATGATTGTTTTCGCAAACATCATTTTACAGAAATTTGGCCATGGGCCATTCTTTATTTAATTAGTGTTGCACTTAAAGTGTAAATTCAAGAACGAAAAACGCTTGTCCCACCGCCAATCAGGCAGGGGACAAGCGTTTTTGGTATTCAGTTAAAAGCTATTGTTTTAGCCAAATGTGACCTGATCACGACCATTGCGTTTTGAGAAGTACAGGCTCTGGTCCGCGCGCCGGTAGACGTCGAGTTGGCCTTCGTCTGCCGTTTGTAACTGCGTGACGCCAACGGAAATGCTGACGTGGATGTTATTACCATTGTGTTGGAACTCAGCTTCACGAACACTGTCGGCAATTGCTTGGACGTGGACCTTGGCTTGGTCAGTCGTGTAATTGTTGAAGAGAATCGTGAACTCCTCGCCACCCGTCCGGTAGAGGTGTAGGTGGGGGTCGATTTCTTGTAGCTGCATACTGATCAGCGCAGCCGTGTGACTCAATACGTAGTCACCCGTCAAGTGACCATAGGTATCGTTGACCCGTTTGAAGTGGTCGATATCGAATAGCATCAAGGTCAATGGTTGTGCGGTGATCTTACTACGCTGGAACAGTTCACTGAAGTCATTTTTAAAGGAGAAATAGTTCTTGACCTTCGTTAATTCATCATAGTTAGTGGTATACGTCAGTTGCGCCAGGGTAGCCGCGCCACTCATCAGGGAATCCACGTAGACGTACATGATTGACAAAATAAAGAAGCTAAAGAGTAGTTCCCACAGGACTAGTGGGGTAGAGAGACTGAGTCGTCTACCCACGATGCCCCAGAGCAGGGTTGACCCCACCAGTGAAGCAACCGTATAGTCCAGGTAATCCACCCAACTGTGGTGACGGTGTTTGCGGACGATGTTCATCACGTAGAAGAGGCCGACCAGTACGATGGCGTACAGCCATGAGAGTAAGTAGGTAAAGGTCCCGTTGAGGCCCATGAACATGAGTACGGCGACAACCAATTCCCAGAGACGAACATTCAGTTGTAAGAAGTAACTGACGAAGACAATCGCAAATATTTGAAAGTTAATAAACACCCAGCTGTTAGTGGTCCCGTTGACGGCCAGCTGAACACCTAGGTTTAACAGCACCATGTAGACGACCCCCACGTTGGTGCGAATCTTGACAGTGTCTGCGTGGCGACCGCGTTTTTTGAGGAACCGAATGATTTGGTTAGTGAGAAACCAATAAAGGGTCAACACGCCCAGCAGGAAGAACAGGCTGGTGATTGCAGGAGTGACAAACCATTGAGACCAGGTCATTGCTAAACGCCTTCCCATCTATTGTATCAGCTAAAAGCCGACACTTTCTTACAGTATATGTTAACTCCTGAATTATTCATACCTTTCAAAAAAGTCGTCAGTTTTCATGTTTTTCAAAAACTGACGGCTTTTGATCTTGCTT
>NZ_JAMXAZ010000028.1:0-33867 GCF_024718525.1 Levilactobacillus yiduensis | reverse complement strand
AAAAGTATAGGTCTCCATGGCCTATTTGTTTACCCTTAATGTCTTAAGGGGTGTTGCACTTCAATTTTAAATCGGGCATTATTTCATAAGTACTTTTAAGGGTGGGTTAGTAAAGATGACAATGTATTGTTTAAATATAGTACGCGATATGGTTAGTAATGATGGGCTAACGAAACCCAGAAGCGATATTGCTAAAATACTAAGACGTGATATGATTCAGTCGATTAGTGTGCCCATTTTGAATGGAAAGAAAGAAAAATTTTTGTTTTCATGGTCGCGTGTTAGTGATGTGCTGAATTGGCTGCATGAAGGAGACAAATTAATAATTAATTATCCAACTGATATGGGAGTATTGTTTGATCAAATTCTTGTGAGACGACTGAGACGATTAAATATAAAGTTGATTACCCTTATACATGACATTGATGCTCTGAGATTCGAGCAGCCTTTTTATAAAGGAATATCTTATGAAACAAGATTACTTAATTACTCTGACGCTATAATATCACCTAATAAAGTTATGTCAGAAAAGCTTGTTAATAGTGGTGTTAAAAGTAACATTGTAAATTTAAATTTGTTTGATTACCTGACAGATGTGGATGTTGCTGAAAAGAGAGTATTTTTCTCAAAAAAAGTTTCCTTTGCAGGAAATTTGAATAAGTCTGAATTTATCTTTGATTTGCTGCATAAAAAAACTGAATATAGTTTTTATGGACCTATAAAAAAAGAAAATAAGACTTTAATGAAGTCCTATCAGGGAAGTTACGATTCGAATGTTCTCATAAGAAAAATAGATAATGGATTTGGCCTTATTTGGGATGGAGAATCTGCCGAATTTATTGATGCGACCAATATTTCTAGTGGGAGTTATTTATTGTATAACAATCCCTATAAACTGTCTTTTTACATCGCCGCAGGGATCCCAGTTATTATTTGGAGGGATGCGGCAGCAGCACAGTTTGTTGAGAACAACTCTATTGGATTACTAGTGTCATCTCTTGACGAAGTAGACTTAGTTTTGGAAAAGCTTGGTTCTTCTGAGTATGAGCAAATGCAGAAAAATGTAAGAGGAATACAAAAAAAAGTTGTAAAGGGATACTATACTTTGAGAGCAGTGAGGCTTGCTGAGAAGTCATTTATGAAGTGACTCGGTAACCTTTTTACATTGGGTCGAGAGAAAGGGCGAGGGTCATTCTAATAATCTTTGCAAGGGCAAGGGGGGATAATTTTAATGAATCGAGAAAAAGTTAAGGGGGCTGTTAGGCATCCGATTACGGTTCTTTTGGATTATTTCTTTATAGCAATTACTATCTTACAATGCAACAGTGTATTTTATCGTGCAGGGAATCATTTAGCAAAAGTACAAATTCTTTGGCTAATATTAACGTTAATTATCTTTTTTCGTAGCGTAATCAAGATTTTCTTATCTAAGACTGACATTACACGTCTTCTTTTGTTTTTACTATTATTTTCGTTGATTGAGGTTTGTATACTCGGTATAACATATCAGGTTACTGCACTACCAAAAGGAACTGTAATTCTTTATTTAGTGGCACCAATTATGTTAGTAACCATTTTTTTCGGTGAGATTAGTTTTGAAAACGGTGCGTACTTATTTATTGTTTATAAAAATATTATGCTTGCTTTGGCTATGGTTTCCTTAATTTTTTGGCTCTTGGCCATGCTTGGAGTGCCGACAACTATGAACACGGCTATTCAATGGGGAGGATACCATCAAGTACCTGGGTATTTGGGGGTACATTATATCTCTCAAGGTAGCACTAATTTTTTAGGCATCAATATGGTTCGAAATACTGGCTTGTTCGTCGAGGCACCAATGTATTCGTACGTGCTTTCAATTGGCTTGTTGATTCTTTTATTTGTTGATGAGAGATTAATTAAAAAAAGAAAAAACGAGATTTTACTACTAGTAATTACAATATTGACAACGACTTCAACGACGGGAACCATTGTTGCATTATTAGCGATTGTTTATGATATGTTGATAGTTAAGAATAAGGCACCTTTAATTCTAAAAGTTATTATAGTGACGTTGGGGATGCTGCTAGTTGGTATACTTGTACGGATAATTTTATTAAGGAAAATACAAGGTGGAGGTGCTGGGTCGGTCAATATTAGATGGAATGATATACAGGCAGGATTTTATGCTTGGAAAGATCATCCGTTGATAGGTAATGGCTTTGGTAACTACGATTCAATTATGGCGTATATGGATCCTAGTAGATTAGTCATGAATGGAAACGGAGGGTTTTCTAGCGGACTAATGGAAACTCTTGCATATGGTGGGATTTTGGCAGGACTATTTCAGATAGTGCCAACCTTTTTAACATTGGCAAAGTCTAAAAAATTATTTGGTTTGGCCGTCATTTCCTTTGTTCTATTTGTAGTAACTATTGTGGATAATGTCTACATATACACGATGCTATTAAGTTATATTTGGGCAGAAATTATTTTTAAAAAGGCAGGAAGTGAGAAAAATGAGTAAGTATTTAGTCGTCGGTGCTGGGTTATTCGGATCTGTATTCGCGCATGAAGCTGCAATGCGCGGCAATCAGGTTACAGTCTTGGAAAAAAGAAACCACATTGCTGGAAATATCTATACTAAGGAAGTTGAGGGAATCCAAGTTCATATGTATGGCGCTCATATTTTTCATACGAAAATGAAGAATATCTGGGACTATGTTCGACAGTTTGCTGATTTTAATCACTATGTTAATAGTCCAATTGCCAATTATCATGGTGAGATTTATAATCTGCCATTCAATATGAATACTTTCAATAAACTTTGGGGGGTTATCACACCTGATGAAGCAAAAGCTAAGATCGACGAACAGAAGAAAGCAGTTCTGCTAACTGATAATCCTACCAATCTTGAAGAACAGGCAATTTCTTTGATTGGAACTGATGTTTATGAAAAGCTAGTTAAGGGATACACCGAGAAGCAATGGGGACAGTCAGCGACTGAGCTGCCAGCGTTCATTATCCGGCGGTTACCGGTTCGCTTTACGTATGATAATAATTATTTTAATGATCCGTATCAGGGAATCCCAATTGGTGGCTATACGCAGATTGTTGAGAAACTCCTAGACAATCCTTTGATTAGTGTCAAAACTAATGTAGATTATCTTAAGCATCGTAACTTGGCTGCCGATTCGAATACCAAGATTATTTATACTGGAATGATTGACCAGTTTTTTGATTATAAGCTAGGTGCCTTAGCTTATCGGAGTCTCAGGTTTGAGACTGAGGTCAAGGATACAGATAACTATCAAGGAAATGCAGTAGTCAATTATACTGATTCAGAACATCCATTTACTCGTGTCATTGAACATAAACACTTTGAGTTTGGTAAAGGAAACAAGGGAAGAACAGTTATTACGCATGAATATCCCCAGGCGTGGCATCAGGGGGATGATCCTTATTATCCGATAAACAACTTGCAGAACAAAACTTTGTATAAGCAGTATACAGAGCTGGCAAAGTTAAAAGCGCCAAACGTTATTTTTGGTGGCCGCTTAGGACAATATCGTTATTATAATATGGACCAGACAATTATGGCTGCTTTACAGGTAGCTCATCGAGAATTTGGAGATTAGGTGAAGCGATGCAGGTCGTTAAGAATTATTTGTATAATGCTTTTTATCAAGTATTCATCTTGTTAGTTCCTTTAATCACTACGCCATATTTATCTCGTGTTTTGGGACCGACGGGTGTCGGAATTAATGCTTATACCAATTCGGTAATTCAATACTTTATTCTTTTCGGCAGTATAGGAGTTGGTTTATATGGTAATCGCCAGGTTGCCTATGTTCGTAGAAATCGACAAGAATTAACGAAAACCTTTTATGAAATATTCTTTATGCGGCTTTTAACTATTTCGTTAGCCATGTTAGCTTTTTTTGTATTCTTATCGCTAACAAATCATTATCAGACATATTATTTAGCACAGTCTGTATCTTTAATTGCGGTGATTTTTGATATTTCATGGTTTTTCATGGGCGTCGAAAATTTTGCAGTAACGGTACTAAAAAATTTAGTGGTAAAGATTGCAACGTTGATTAGTATTTTTGCTTTTGTGAAAAATGAATCAGATTTGGGACTGTATATTTTAATCCTATCTCTTTCGTTGTTATTAGGGAATTTGACCCTATTTCCAAGTCTAAAAAAGTATATTGGCAGGCCGGTCTTGCACCAGCTAAATTTAAGTCGGCATTTACTGCCTTCCTTGAAGCTCTTTGTTCCACAGATTGCGACCCAGGTTTACTTGGTTGTTAACAAGACGATGTTGGGATCAATGACGTCAGTCCAAGCCGCAGGATACTTTGATCAATCTGATAAGATTATCAAAGTCGTTCTGGCTGTTGTGACTGCCACTGGAACAGTCATGCTTCCCCATGTTGCCAGTGCATTTGCTAGAGGGGAACATGAAAGGACACGGGAGTATTTGTATGAGAGCTTTTCGTTTGTTTCAGCGATTGCTTTTCCAATGTTCTTCGGAATAATGGCGGTAGCGCCAAAGTTTGTTCCACTTTTTTTCACTGGACGTTTTAGAGCAGTGATTCCATTAATGACAATTGAAGCAATTGTTATTTTGCTGATTGCGTGGAGTAATGCAATTGGTACGCAGTATCTTCTACCTACGAATCAGACAAAGTCATATACGGAGTCAGTGTTTTTGGGTGCTATTGTCAATATTGCAATCAACATTCCATTGATTACGGTATGGGGAGCTACAGGTGCTGCGGTAGCAACAGTATTATCGGAAACAACTGTTACAGCTTATCAGCTGTGGGTTGTGCGTAAGCAGGTTTCAATCAGTAAGTTGCTTGTGGATACGAGCAAGTATTTTCCAGCTGGCTTGATAATGTTCGCAATTGTAAATCTCCTGGATCGAAAGCTATCGGCTTCATGGGGAGCATTGGCTTTAGAAGTGATTACTGGAGCATTCATCTATGCTCTTATGCTAATTGTATTACGTGCAAATATAGTTAAAAAGGCTATACGGCTAGTAAGACATTAGTGTAATTTGATAAACACAAAGTGTCAGATTAGGAGGCAGAGCATCAGTTCACACAAGGTGGAGGTAAACCCTCAACGGCAGGTTGGAACCGTTGAGAACATTGTTCGAGATTTAATTGGTAACAATCTGATGAATCCGTCCGATAATCGTTGTAATTGCAATCAATTAACAGTATCATTAGTACTATTATCATTTCTTTAATCGTTACTGAGACGATTGCATGAAATGGTTAATTGATTGGCCGGATTCGCAGATGTTGCTAGTTAATGAAAATAGCGCATCGGAATTAAGTTTCGCGGGTAAGGCGTGGGTGAGTTTGTCGTCTTCTGTTCAATACACAGATTATTGCTGCCGGCAGTCAATAGCGTAAGTCATACTTAACGACAGGATTACATCACCCATTTAATTATTCGTCGATATTTGCTTTCGTGCAAAGGAAAGGTGTATCAGACAAATGCAAAATAGAAACAAGAAGCATACGGTTCGCAACTCTGTCATGGTTGCCGCATTGTTCGTTCTGCTTGGTGGTTCTGCTTACGGGATGACCCGTTACCGCAGTATCAAGAACGCCATCAACAGTTCGTTCGTCGCCTCAGCTGCGACGCGTCGTCGGAGTGAAGTTAAGCAGGTCAAAAAGACCAAGCCAGTTTCCTTACTCTTGGTTGGTGCTGATAGCAAGACTAGTGCCGACAGCCAAATGCTGATCACGATGAACCCATCCACTAAGAAGACGACGGTGACGAGTATTCCACATACCACTGCCGTTCGGGTTTCTGGTCACGCTAAGAAGGCCCCTTCACGGATGAAGGATGCCTACAAGTGGGGCGGCATCAACAGTTCCATCAACACCACGCAAAATGCTTTGAACGTGCCAGTTGACTTTTACGCAGTTCTGAAGCCTAGCGCCTTGAAGAAAGTTGTCAACAAGGGTGGCGGTGTGACGGTCAAGTCTAACGCCACATTCTCTAACTTTGGCTACTCCTTCAAGAAGGGTGTTAAGACCACGTTGAAGGGCAACAAGACCTTGGCCTACGTTGCTGCTTACAAGGGCGACCCTAAGGGAACCAACGCTGGTAAGCAATCTCGTCAACAAGCTGTCTTAGCTGCAGTCTTGAAGAAGAGTGCAACCTTTAAGACCTTGTTCAACCAAGGCTTCATCAACTCCTTAGCTGGTGCGATGAAGACTGATTTGACCTTTAACGAAATGACCAAGTTGGTTAAGAACTACCGTGTTGCCACGAAGAGCGTTTCTAAGACGGTCCTCCATGGGAGCATGCACCGCTTGAACAACAAGACCATGAAGGTTGTTAAGAAGTCTGAGTTACAACGGGTAACGAACTTCACGCGTAAGGGCTTGAGCTTATCACACAAGACGACCGGGAAAGCCGCTGTCTTCACTGCTAAGCAAGTTAAGGCTGCTACCACGAAGTAAGTGTTCAGTTAAATCACAATCAAACGAGAAATGAGGGCGGCCCCTTGTTTCTCGTTTTTGCGTTACAATCATTTTAAGGAGGAAGCGCGCATGAAAAACTTACTAGTCACTGGCGGCGCCGGCTTCATCGGCGCTAACTTTGTCCGTTACGTGGTGGCCCAGCACCCGGCCGTTCACGTGACGGTACTGGATAAATTAACCTATGCCGGCAACCGGGCGAATCTCGCCGGACTGCCAGCCAATCGGGTACAGCTCGTGGTGGGTGACATTGCCGATGCCACGGTGGTCGATCGACTGGTTCGGCGAGTCGATGCTGTGGTGAACTACGCCGCCGAGAGCCACAACGACCGGTCATTGCGTGATCCGGCACCGTTTATGCAGACGAACATCCTGGGGGTCTATACTCTCCTGCAGGCGTGTCGCCAGTACGACGTGCGCTTTCATCAAATCTCCACGGACGAGGTCTACGGGGACCTGCCGCTACGGCAAAATGGGGTGGGGGCCAAATTCACGCCGACCTCCCGCTATCAACCGAGCAGTCCCTATTCGGCAACCAAGGCCAGTGCCGATCTGCTGGTGAATGCCTGGGTCCGCTCATTTGGACTGCGGGCAACGATTTCCAACTGCTCCAACAACTACGGGCCGTACCAGTACGTTGAAAAGTTTATCCCCCGCCAAATCACCAACATCTTGAGTGGTCGTCGTCCCAAGCTCTACGGTAACGGGGCCAACGTCCGCGACTGGATTCACGTGACTGACCATTCTCGAGCCGTCTGGGAGATCCTCACGCGGGGAACGGTGGGGGAGACCTATTTGATTGGGGCCAACGGCGAACGCAGTAATCGGGACGTTTTGGCGTTGATTTTAAAGCTGATGGACCAGCCCGCGGATGCCTTCGATTGGGTCAAGGATCGACCAGGGCATGATGTCCGCTACGCCATCGACGCCAGTCGCCTGCGTGATGAATTGGGCTGGCACCCGGAAGTCACGGACTTTGAAACGGGATTACGGCAGACCATCGCCTGGTACCGGACGCATCCGGATTGGTGGCAGGGAAGTAAGGCCACAGTAGAAGCAGATTATCGGCAGAATGGCCAGTAAATTAGGAGTTTAATCAATGAAAAACGGGCGTTCGCTAGTCGGGTGACAGGTGATCCAGTATGCTTGTTTCAGGACGTTAGGTGGCGTTTATGGTATACTGGGTGAACGCTTCTGATAGGACCGAATTTTTTCAGAATCGTGACTTAATGAGAGAGGCTATTCATGACAAAATCAAAGCAAAAGATTGATCACCTAGAATATGATATCGATCCCGAAGAACGTGATGCCATCCTTAAGTTTATCAACAAGCCCGGTGGTGACCGTGAATTAAAACGGGATCTCCAGCGACATTCTCCGGATGAAGTGGATGCTAAGAATCTAGAACTAATTCGCCAACAAATGATCCATGCCTGCGTCATTTTTCCTCATCACTGAACAGTGTATCGTTAGTAAGGTAAGTTACTTGGCGCAGGAGTTGCCAATTGAGAAGGGGCTATCCATGACAGAATCAAAGCAAACGATTGACCACCTAGAGTATGATATCGATTCTAAAGAACGCGACGCCATTCTTGAGTTCATCAATGAACCAGGAGGCGACCGCGAACTAAAACGGAATCTCCAACGGCATTCGCCGGATGAAGTGGACGCCATGAACCTGGAACGTATTCGCCAACAAATGATTCACGCCCGCGTAATCTTCCCGCATCACTAAGCAATGTGACGTTCGTAAGGTAAGTTGCTTGGCGCAGAAATTGCCAATTGCGGCTTAATGAAAGAAGGACCACTTATGACAGAACCAGAGAAAAAGGTTGACCACCTGGAGTACGACATTAACCCACAACTACGCGACGAAATCTTACGCTATATCAATATGCCTGGTGGGGATGCGGAGCTGAAGCACGATCTGCAATATCATTCACCAGATGAGGTGGATGCCAAAAATTGGGCGTTGATTAAGGACCAAATGATTCATACGCGCGTTATCTTCCCGCACCACTAAACAAAAACGTCCCCGCCAAATCGGCGAGGGCGTTAATTTTTTAACTCGGATTAGTAACCGCGGTTCACGTCTACCAGGTTCACGGACAATTTGCCGTCGTCTTCCCAGCTCTTCAGGTTATCGGTTAGGTAGCCGAAGATGGGGCGGATGTTATCGACGTCAAAGCCGGTTTGGTGCGGCGTGATCAAGACGTTGGGGTAGTCCCACAGCTTGGAATCCTTCGGGAGCGGTTCATGCTCGAAGACGTCCAGGGCCGCGTTCAACACGTTTTGGTAGAGCAGGGCGTGCATCAGGGCACTTTCGTCAACGGACTTGCCACGGCCAACGTTCACGAAGATGCGGACGCCGTTGAGTTGGCTGAAGTAGTCGTTGTTAAAGTAGTGCGTGGTTTCCGCTGTGGCGGGCATTGCGTTGATAACCACGTCCGCGTCCTTGACCAGGTCGGTGTCGTCCTTCAGACTCACGGTGCCTTGGAAGCCAGCGACGCCATGGCCGGAGCGGTTCACGCCAAACGGGTAGTTACCAAATCCGTTGAGCAGTGTCGCAATGTGCTGGCCGATACTACCAGTTCCGTAGATGACGACCTTTTGATTGGCCAGTGTGGCCAGGTCTGAACGCGCCGGCACTTGCCAGAAGTGACCAGCCTGGTTCTTCACGGCGTCATTGAAGTCCCGGAGGAAGTAGAGCAGGTAGCCGATGGTGGATTCCGCAATCGCAGCGGAGTAAGCCCCACTGGCATTGGTGACCTGCACGTCGTGTGCCTTGATCCAGTCGAGCGGCAGGTAATCGACCCCGGCGCTAAACGTTTGGATCCAGCGGACGTGGTTCTGGGGATTTTGCAAGACTGCAGCGCCGTGTGCGCCCCAGCCGAAGATGATATCAATATCCGTGGCCGTTTCCCAGTCACTGGCGGGGATGACGTCGACCCCCAGCGCGGTTAAGTGGTCAATTTGTGCTTGATTGAGAGTTGGAAAGGTGAATAATCTTTCTGTCATGTGAAAAACCTCCTTCGACGGTTGTCGTCTCCTATATTTTAGCACGAGTTACCCGTTTCCTCCTAGAAATCCCGCTAAATCGGCGAAAACGCTTACATCAACAACACACTTTACGGATTGTGTCACGGCGATTGACAACTTAATTGCACACAAATTTCGAATACAATCGATTAACTTTCGGTAGATTGACACCGAACCATTGCTTATTGACTTATCACTCGATATAATAGAGGCAAGACAGCAATTATTTATTTACACTAATAACGTTTGGGGAGGTTAGAAAAATGTTAAATCTTGGTCTGGATATCCTAGGCCTAGCACGATTCCAATTTGGAATGACCACTGTCTTTCACTTCTTCTTCGTTCCATTTTCAATCGGGTTAGCCTTCGTTGTCGCCGTCATGGAAACCATGTACGCGATTAAAGGTGATGAGGACTACAAGAAGATGGCGCAGTTCTGGGGCAAAATGTTCCTGTATAGCTTCGCCGTTGGTGTGGTTACTGGTATTATTCAAGAATTCCAATTCGGGATGAACTGGTCTGAATACTCGCGGTTTATGGGTGATATCTTTGGGGCACCATTGGCCATCGAAGCCCTGGCAGCTTTCTTCATGGAATCCACGTTCATCGGAATGTGGATGTTCACCTGGGGCCGCTTCAATAAGTGGGTCCACACGCTATTCATTTGGTTAGTTATGTTCGGGTCTTCACTATCGGCACTGTGGATTTTGGCCGCTAATAGTTTCATGCAAAACCCATTGGGTTACATCATCAACCAACAAACGGGCCACGTGCAAATGGTCAGCTTCGGTGCTGTGTTGAGTAACCCCCAACTGTGGAGTGAATTTCCACACGTGATCTTCGGTGCATTTGTGACCGCTTCCTTCGTGATTGCCGGCTGTGCGGCTTGGCGCTTACTGAAGAAGGATCACGTCACGTTCTACCGGAAGTCATTGAACGTTGCGTTGGTCATTGGCTTGATCTTCTCTCTGGGCTCCATTGCCAGTGGGGATATTCAAAGTCGTTACTTAATTAACAATCAACCCATGAAATTCGCCGCAATGGAAGGGCTCTACAAGGACTCGACCAACAAAGGGGAATGGGCCGCGATTGCTGGCTTTGACAACAAGCAACACAAGACGACCTGGTCCGTTGATGTACCTTACGTTTTGAACTTATTGAGTTACCACAAGACGACTGGGACCATCAAAGGTATGAACACCATTAACAAGGAATTGCACGCGAAGTACGACAAGAAATATGGCAATGATATTAATTATTACGTGCCAACCAAGACCTTGTTCTGGAGCTTCCGGATCATGTCTGGGGCAGGGGCACTGTTTGCCTTGCTAGCGATTGTCGGGTTGTTCTTCAACCGAAAGAAGTCGCAACTGATTATGAAGCAACGCTGGTTCCTGTACATTCTCGGGCTATGCCTGTGGCTACCATTCGTGGTTAACACGGCTGGTTGGTTCATCACTGAATTTGGGCGGTACCCATGGGTCGTCTATGGCTTACTCACGATTGCCGATGCGGTTTCGCCAAATGTTTCCGTTGCGTCGCTACTCACTTCAAACATCATCTACTTCCTGATGTTTGCCGGCATGGGCGTCGTCATGATTGTCTTGTGCCACCGGACCTTGAAGGCCGGACCTGATATTGAAAATACCGATGGGTATGCGGCGGGCGATACTGACCTTGATCCGTACTCAAAGGGGGCGTTCAACCATGACTAACTTACAATTACTCTGGTTTATCCTGATCGGTGTCCTGTTTAGTGGCTTCTTCTTCCTGGAAGGCTTCGACTTTGGTGTGGGGATGCTCGTGAAGAGTTTCGCCAAAAATGAAGCCGAACGTGACGTCGTGATCCGGTCGATTGGACCGCACTGGGACGGTAACGAAGTTTGGTTGATCACCGCTGGTGGGGCCATGTTCGCATCCTTCCCAATGTGGTACGCAACCCTGTTCTCTGGGTTCTACCTGGTCTTGTTCCTGATTTTAGCGGCCCTGATTTTTCGGGGCGTATCGTTTGAATTCCGGGCCAACATGCGAACGGAAAAATGGCGAAACTTCTGGGAATGGGCCTCAACGATTGGCAGCTTCTGTGCGGCGTTCCTGTTTGGGATGCTGTTTACGGCTATGATTGCCGGCATGCCAATCGATAAAAATGGGGACATGACCGCGCACTTCTTCGACTACGTTAACCTGTTCTCTCTGGTCGGTGGGGTAGCTGTGACCGTCTTATCTCTGGTCCACGGCTTGAACTTCATGCGCTTAAAGACGACTGGGAGTTTGCGGGAACGCGCCCTGGCCTGGAATAAGATCTTATACCCTGTGCTTTTTGCAGGTGAAGTCCTGTTCGCCATTCTACTGTACTTCTCCACGGACTTCTTCGCCAAGAAACCATTGACGACCACGGCCATCGTAGTGGCACTGGTCATCTTCACGTGCTTGGCCTACTGGGGCGTCTTGGGCAACCACGAATGGCTGTCCTTCATCGGCAGTGGCTTATCGCTGATCAGCGTGGTCGTCTTGATCTTCAACGGGTTATTCCCACGGGTCATGATTGCCAACAATCCGGCTTACTCACTGTTGATCAAGAATTCTTCCAGTTCACCCTACACGCTGCACCTGATGACGATCCTGACGTTTAGCATCCTGCCAATCGTTCTGATCTACTTCATCTGGAGCTACTGGGTCTTCTACAAGCGCTTGGCGTCACCTAAGCAAAACGCTTAATCATTGAAAAATTTGTGTCACCGAGTCTCCATGGCTGTCCGGCCGTGGGGGCTTTCGTTTTGGGATAAACAGCTGGCAATTACATAGTGGTGACTGACCGCCTGCCGTTCGCCAAATATGGGTTGGAACGCTGTGGGCGCCGGGCCGAGCCAAAAAGCGGTCTCGCCCCTAAACTTGGAGCCGGTGACCCGCGTCTCCAAGTTTTCAGTTCTCTAACCAGCAAGCTGCTAAGAAAACTCCCACGGCTGAACCCATATTTGGCGAACTCTCGGCTACGGTAGTGGAGGTCAAAAACACCTGTTTAACCCAAGGTGTCAGCGGCTCCATGTCGCCAGCAAGCACCAATCTGCCGGAGGAGGCCAGGGGCGTAGCCAGCTGTGTCGACCCAGTTAGCTGGCGTTTCTTGCCAGGCTTCCAAGCGAACCGGAAGCCCGCTTCACAGGCTGGAGATGTTCCCCATAGCAGGCGGAACCCCTGGCAGCCGCAGGCATGGTAGGCGGCATGTTGTCACTGTAGTGGCCAGACACAGGAAACGGGGAGGTGGCTTGTGACCAATTGAATTGGCAAAAATAAGCTGGTTTGCCATGATTGGTAGCGCTTAGATACCAGAAAAATGCTATCATAGCAGTATGAGTTATCACTTGTTGTAAGGGGGCATCACTTTGATTGATCAACGTGTTTTTAAATTTCCCGGAGTGAAACCAGCCGCGGCCATCGAAGCGGTACTGACGCTGATTCAAGCCATTATGATTATCATTCAAGCGCAGTACTTATCAGCCGCAATCGTTCAGCTCTGGAAACAACAACCCATTGGCACGATCGTCACACCATTGGCGATCTTTGCCGTGGCCTTTTTAGCCCGCCACTTGTTGACGGTCTTGAAGGATTGGCTACTGTATCCCTTCGTGGAGAAGACGACCAAGACCCTGCGGAAGCAATTCATGGCCAAGCTCTTTGATTTAGGGCCCAGCGTGGTTGCCGAGAAGGGGACGGGGAACGTTGTCACCATGGGTCTCGAGGGAATTGATAAGATTCAGACCTACCTGATGATGATCATTGGCAAGGTCTTGGACCTGTCGATCACACCGTGGTTAGTGCTGATCTACATCGCCTTTATCCAGTGGAAAGAAGCACTGTTCTTACTGGCGATTTACCCACTGATCATTCTCTTCATGATCATCCTGGGATTAGCGGCGCAGGCCAAGGCGGACCGGCAATATGCTGGCTACCAGCGCCTGTCCAATCACTTTGTCGATACGCTGCGGGGACTACCGACCTTGAAACAGCTCGGGCTAAATGAGACCTACGCCGACAACGTGTATCAGGTCAGTGAGGACTACCGCAAGAAGACCATGGCGACGCTGACGATTGCCATGACCTCAACATTTGCGCTGGACTTCTTCACCACGCTGTCCATTGCCATCATCGCCGTGTTCTTAGGCTTTGGCCTGATGGACAACACGATTCAACTGTTGCCAGCGCTGGTTATTTTAACGCTGGCGCCGGATTATTTTGCGCCGATCCGGAATTTTGCCAACGACTACCACGCCACCTTGAACGGAAAAAACGCGTTGACGGCGGTGCTGGATATTTTACAACGGGAGACGCCAAGCGACCGGCAACTGTTGCCAGCCCGCGAGCCCGTGTGGCAGGCCGATGACGACTTGTCATTGGCGCACGTGAACGTCAGTTACGGCGATGACGCGCCGACGTTACACGACATTAATTTCAACGTGCACGGCTTCCAGAAGGTCGGCATCATTGGGGCGTCCGGCTCCGGGAAGTCGACGCTGATCAACACGCTGGGCGGCTTTCTCAGCCCCGCTGACGGCCAGATTACCGTGCGGGGGACTCAGGCGCCACACCTCGACCAACAGGCCTGGCAACGCAGTTTTGTGTACATTCCGCAGGCCCCATACCTGTTCCACGCAAGCTTGCGCGACAACCTGGCCTTTTACGCGCCGGATGCCAGTGAAGCAGCGGTCACGGCCGCGGCAGCCAAGGCCGGTTTGACGGATTGGATCGCCACCTTGCCGGACGGCTTGGACACTCAGATCGGTGAAGGTGCCCGGGGAGTCAGTGGGGGCCAGGCCCAACGAATCGCGTTGGCGCGGGCCTTTCTGGATGACTCACGGCGGGTCTTGTTATTTGATGAGCCCACCGCACATCTGGATATCGAAACCGAAGTCGAGTTGAAGCAGACCATGATGCCGGTCTTCAAGGACCACCTGGTCTTCTTCGCGACTCACCGGTTACACTGGATGAACGAAATGGATTATATTTTAGTCATGGATCACGGCCAGATCGTCGAGCAGGGCACGCCGGCGGATTTGCAAGCCAAGAACGGCGCCTACGTGCGGTTACGGTCGGAAATGGAAGGAGCGACGACCCGATGAAAGGATTCTTTGCGACATTTAAACACGATCACTGGGTCATGCCTTACTTGCGGCGCTACCGGAAGCTGTTGGCGCTGGTCTTGTTCTTGGGCTTCATGACCTTCTTCTGTGGGGGCGCGTTGATGTTCAACTCCGGCTATCTGATTAGCCGCGCGGCCACGCATCCCTACAACATCTTGATGATCTACGTGCCCATCGTACTTGCCCGCGCCTTTGGGATTGGGCGGCCAGCCTTTCGTTATGCGGAACGGCTGACCAGCCACAACTGGGTCTTGCGCATCGTCTCGGACTTCCGCAAGCGTCTGTATCAGGCCGTGGAAAAACAAGCCGTCGCCATCCGTCAGACCCATCAGACGGGGGACGTCTTGAGCATCTTGGCCGAGGACATCGACCACATTGAAAATTTGTATTTGCGCACGGTTTTTCCGCTCGTGATTGGTTGGTTACTGTACCTGTTCGTGGTGATTGGCATCGGCTATTTCAACTGGGCGTTTGGCCTGTTGATGCTGATCTTACTGGGGGTCATCGTGATCTTCATGCCACTGCTGTCTGTGGCCGTCAATGGTCGGCGGGAATTTCAGGCGCGGCAGGTGCAACGCCGCTTCTACACGCAACTGACTGATGCTGTCTTAGGGCTGGGTGACTGGCTGATCTCCGGTCGGCGGCAAGCCTTCTTGCAGCAACAGGACCAACCCATCGACGAGATTGCCACGCTGCGGCGAGCGGACCATCATTTCCAATGGTGGCGCAACTTTGCGATTGAATTTGTCTTCGGTGCGGCGGTCGTCTTGATCGTATGGTGGGCCGGTCTGACCTTTACCCACAACCAAGCGGAAGCCAACTGGGTCGCCGCCTTTGGCCTGGCCCTGTTCCCGACCGTAGAACCGTTCTCGGGGATGAGCCAGGGAGTCAGCGAATGGCCGGTCTATCAAGATTCTATCAAACGGGTGAACCGCTTAGACGAAAATGAACCCGAACTACCGGCGCAGACCACGATTGGCGCGCTGGAAGAATTAAAATTGGATCACGTAACCTTCACCTATCCGGGTGCCGAGCGCGAGGTGATCGACGACCTGTCGTTGGACCTGCATCCCGGCGAAAAGCTGGCCTTGTTGGGACCCAGCGGAACGGGGAAGAGCACGCTGCTGAAGCTGATTTTGGGTGACGAGCAGCCATCCGGTGGCCAGGTCACGTTAAATGGCGTGCCGGTCAGCCAGCTGCAGCAGCAACGCGCCCAACTCTTTGGTGTGCTGGACCAACAGCCCTACCTGTTTGACACCACGGTCATGAACAACGTCCGGCTGGGCAATTTGAACGCCACCGACGAAGAGGTTCACGCCGCGGTCAAGGCCGTCGAGCTAGACGAACTGGTCTGGCGCTTGCCACAGGGATACGACACGGAGGTTCAGGAAGCTGGGAGCCGCTTCTCTGGTGGGGAACGGCAACGACTGTCCCTGGCCCGGATTCTCCTGCAAGACGCGCCCATCATCATTTTGGATGAGCCGACTGTGAGCCTGGACCCTATCACCGAGCAACACCTGTTGGATACGGTCTTTAGCGTGTTGCATGATAAGACGATCATCTGGGTCACGCACCATCTGGCGGGCATCAACCACGTCGATCAGGTCCGCTTCATTGAGGACGGCCACTTCGACATGCAGGGGACGCCAGCCGAGTTGTACCGAGATAATGCCCGATTCCGGTCGTTGTATGATTTGGACCGCGGAAAATAAACGAGAAAAAGGGACATGGTCACTGACGAAAGACTGCCAGTTACCATGTCCTTTTGACTTACAATTTTTTTGTTAATGGTCACGCCGCAACAACATCGTCGTTAGCTTCGCCAGGTCGTCTTGGACCGGGCCGGCCGGCAATTGTTGAATCAGCGATAATGCCTTTTCCGTATGTTCTGTCGCGAGTTGCCGCGCCGCTCCGACACCATCGACTTGCGCAACGAGCGCCTGAACCGCTTGAATGTCGGCCACGGTCATGTCCTGCTTCTTGCGCAGGAGGTGGTGGAAGTCGCGCTTGGCGTGAGGGATGGCCAGAATCAACGGTAACGAGTAAACGCCCGATCGCAAGTCCTCAAGGACCGGCTTTTGCGTCTTAGCTGGGTCGCCCGCGTAGTCGAGAATGTCGTCTAACATCTGGTAGGCGCAACCAATCGCGATGCCGATTTGACGGGTCAGTGCCGTGACACTGGTGGGTGCCCCTGCTAGCCGGGCGCCCGTGTCACAACTGAGCGCAAATAGTTCGGCGGTCTTACCAGCGACTTCGTTGAGGTAGGCAGCCACCGTGGTATCTTCGTGGTAGTTCAAGTCCATTTGATGAAGTTCACCTTGCAAGATCCGGTGCATGGCGTCAATGTGTTCCTGGACCAACGCCCGGTCGCGGGTGGCCTTGAGCACCTGATTGAAGTACACGGTGAACATGAAATCTCCCGCGTAAATGGCGTTGCGTTGGCCGTACTTCATTTGAATCGTCCGGACGCCGCGGCGGGTGGGGGAGTCGTCGATCACGTCGTCGTGGATCAAGGTCCCCACGTGAAGAATCTCCAGGGCAGCCGCGCCCGCTTGTAATTCGGCTGGTGTGCCCTGGTCGCCGAATTTTGTGAACAGGTAAAAATAACCGGGACGTAACAACTTGCCGCCGGATTTTAATAACGCTAATATTTTACTGTGGATGGGTTGGTTATCCAGCTGAACTTCCTGGAAGAGATAATCCTGTAGCGCATCCAGTTGCGGTTCTACTTGCGGAAATTGCCGCCAAAGTTGTCGATCCATTTTGCACCTCGCTATGTCATGTCACGTTAAAATTTATCTTACCGACAACTGGAAACGTTGTCAATAAAGGATACTCCCGCAATGTTAGATTGTTGGGACCGTTACACGTGACACTTTCTATTTTAGCACCGATGACCGCCGCTGCGGGGTAAAATAAGCGGCTGAGTAGGTGACCGAGAAAACGGGGCGTTGCCCGCGGGGGTGGCGGTTGAACTGCCGCGTGACATGGGCTATCATCAAATGCAAAGACTTATTTGGGAGGAACTACCATGACTGTCAGTGTTTTTTTGGAACTCGTTGAGATCAAGGCGAAGATCGCCTCGATCTGGCCATTTCTATTGGGGATGATCTTTGTCCAGGCAAACTTTCACCACCTCAATTGGGGCGTGTCACTGTTATTCTTCGTGGCGATGGTCTTGTTCAATATGGCGGTTGACATCAATGACAACTACCAAGACTATACCAAGGCCGGTAACCAGGCCGCGGAGTGGAAGAAACATACCAACATCATTGGCGTCCACCACTTGGCGGTTACCCGCATCTTTGTGTTGATGGCCAGTCTGGCGTCGGTGGCTGGAGTGATTGGCCTGTACCTGGTGTGGCGCACTGGGTGGCCGTTACTGGCGATGGGGGTCTTTTGTTTTCTGGTCGGCTACCTGTACGCGGGCGGGCCGAAGCCGTTGTCCGGGACGCCCACGGGTGAGTTCTTTGCCGGCTTTACCATGGGTTATATGATTATGTTGATTACCGTTTATTTAAATCTTTATCAAACGACGGCGTTCACCATTGGCCTGTTAGCACGGGTGCTTCTGGCGTCTGGCATCGCCGTGATGGCCATCGCCGCGTTATTGCTGGCTAATAACATCTGTGACGCCGACGAAGACCTTTCCCTGGACCGGAAGACTATCGTCTATTATCTGGGCAAGCAGCGCGCTTTATGGCTGTTTGCGAGCTTCTACGTCATTGGCTACCTGTCGCTGGTGGTCAGCGTGGCGTTGGGGGACCTGCCGAAATGGTCCTTGCTGGCACTGCTGAGTATCCCCGTGATTGCTCGCAACGTGCGGGGGTTGTTCCGGGTACAGGTGAAAAAAGAGACCTTCATCCTGGCCGTCCGCAGCCTGGGCATCCTAGCCTTAGTCACGGTGGTCGCGGAACTGCTGGGCTTGTGGCTGGGTTAGGCAAAACTGGTGTAAGCCGGCCGCCTTCCGTTCGCGCCATATGGGCCGGAACGCTGTGGGCGGACGGGTCGAGCCAAAAAGCGGTCTCGACACCTCGACTTTGAGCCGAAGAGCACGTCTCAAAATCGCCATACCCCTAACCGGCCCAACCCGTGCCGCTAAGGGGTATCCCACGGCTGAGCCCATATGGCGCGAACTCCCGGCTTTGATGGTGGTAGTGCCCGCAGCGTGTGGTCCAGTGGTTGGTGGTTGTACCTGGCGTTGCCCAGTGTTACGCGTTAATCAGAGCAGGATAAGTGTCATGGCTGGGTATCGACAATCATAGCCGGAGTTCGCTAAAGATGCGCTCAGCCGTGGGAGTTTTCTTAGCGGCAACGCCGGTTAGAAAACTGGCATCTTTGAGACGGGGCTGTCGGCTCAAAGTGAGGGCCGAGACCGCCCCTCAGGCTCGGACCGGTCCGCCCACAGCGTTCCAGCGCATCTTTAGCGGACGGTAGGCGGCCAGCACCCGCACAAACCAACCGCCACGCCAGCAATGAATGCCGTTACATCAAGTGCTGGTTACCGAGCAGTTGCTTAAAACATTCCTAAATCTCGCGCCAAGTAGCTGTTTTTTAAGGGGCAATCAGGTAGAATGAAAGAAATACTTTTTGGAGGTCAAGCAGAGATGAAAATTTTAGAAGATCGCATTCGCCAAGACGGGACGGTCCTACCAGGTAACGTGTTAAAGGTCGACAACTTTTTAAATCATCAGATTGATCCCCAATTGATGGATCAGATGGGGGCAGAATTTGCCCGCCAGTTTGCGGACCAAGGCATCACCAAGGTCTTGACGGTGGAGTCTTCCGGTATCGCACCGGCCGTTATGGCGGGGTTGCACTTACAGGTGCCCGTCATCTTTGCCCGTAAGCACAAGAGTTTGACCTTGACCGATAACCTGTACACGGCCAAGGTCTATTCCTACACCAAGCAGGTCAGCAACGACATTTCCATCGACCGGCGCTTCTTGGACGCCGACGACCGGGTCTTGATCATCGATGATTTCTTGGCCAATGGTCAGGCTGTCCAAGGCTTGTTTGATATCGCCGAAACGGCCGGCATCTCAGTAGCCGGAGTGGGTGTCGTGATTGAAAAACGGTTCCAAAAGGGCCACCAAATGGTCGTTGACGCGGGAATTCCGTTGGTTGCGTTGGCCAGCATCGCGTCATTTGAAGATGGCCAAGTAGTTTTCGCCCAAGATTAGTTGGGCTCTAGCTTGTTTAATCGGTAGTTAAACTTTAGAATAAATAGTGAATGGTTCTCATTTCAAATAAATTTAAAATAAGTCAAGCAAGAAAGTAGGGAGTAAATTGGCGAACACGGTCTTATATCCTGGGGATACTGTTGGGGTGATTGGTAATAGTGCCAACGCCGCGATGTTGGTTACCACGGCTCGAAAGATGGGGCTACGCGTCGGGGCATACGGTGCCGACGAAACGAGTGAGGCATTACAATTAGCAGACTTCAAGGCTGTCGGCACGAGTAAGGACCGCGACAAGCTTCAGCACTTCGCTGAGAGCTGCGCGGCCATCGTGTACGACTCGGACCGGGTTAGCACGGCCGTCGTGAAATTTTTGGCACAATTCACCCGGATTCCGCAGGGCAGCGATATGCTGGAAATCATGCAGGATCGCTTGCTCGAACGGGCTTTCTTTGAACAATTAAACGTTAACATTGCACCGTACGCGACGATCATCAATCTGGACGACGTGTACCAATCCGTCAATTCCATTGGTTACCCGTGTGTCTTAAAGCCTATCCAAAAGGAATGGTCACATGGTCGCGAGCTGGTTATCAAGACCCAGACTGATATTGCCAAGGCCGCCGGATTGTTGGATTGGGGCACCTACATTTTAGAGTCACAAATCGCCTACGACCGGGAATTCTCAATTCTCGTGGCGCGGGATGCGGAAGGCAACCGGCAGTCGTTCCCAATCACCGAGGTCCACTCGGTAGACGACCGGCCACAACGGGTCTGGGTGCCCACTGAAGTGGACGATGCCGTAGCCAGTGAGATTCACCGCATCGCCAGTGAAGTGGCCAAGAACGTGTCTTACGTGGGCGTGTTCGAGGTGTCCTTCTACCTGACGTCAAGCGGAGCCATTTACGTGAAGAAGATCGTGCCAGCACCGAGCGAGACGGGGTACGTCTTTGCGGCGGCCGGGACTGTCGATGAATTCGCAGAACACATGCGGGCCGTGGCGGGGTTACCATTGGCGACGCCCCAACTGTTGACGCCGGCTGTGACCGTGAACTTTACGGTCAGCCAACTGACAGCGATTCGGACCCAGTGGCAGATCAAGCCAAATTGGGACTTCACGTTCTACCATTTGCGCAAGCAAGCCGATGACGACGTGATGGGTCACGTTGCCGTGCAAGGTCCTGCTGTGAAGACGCTACTCGACCAGCTAGACGACACGGCGATTTGGACGACGCCGAACACAGACGAGACGCCCGACCAAGATTAATTGAGCAACACCTACCTGAACGCACTTGATCACCAGTGACTGGCTGATTGAGTGCGTTTATCAGTTAAGTGATTATTGGCATTTTTGTGTAACCGGTCACGGAAATTTCTTTTAAAATATCGGTGAGAGTTCAAGCAGAACGTATGTTTTTTTGGTATACTATTCAAGACTAATTACAGAGAGGACTGGGTTCTAGGTGGCAGGAGAAGAATTATTAACTGGCATGAACGATAAGCAAACGGAGGCTGTCCTTCAGACGGAAGGGCCCCTGTTGGTATTGGCGGGTGCCGGTAGTGGGAAGACCCGGGTGTTAACGCACCGGGTCGCCTACCTGATTGAACACAATAACGTGATGCCGTGGCGCATTTTAGCAATCACCTTTACCAACAAGGCCGCTAAGGAAATGCGTGAACGGGTCATCAAACTACTGGGGCCGGATGGCAATGACGTCTGGGTCTCCACGTTCCATGCGCTGTGTGTCCGGATCCTGCGGCGAGACGCGGATAAGCTGGGGTACAACCGGGCCTTTACGATTGCGGATCCCGGCGAACAACGCACGCTGATCAAGCGAGTCTTGCGTCAGCAGAACTTAGACGTGAAAAAGTTCGATCCACGGTCCGTTTTAGGCGCAATTTCTAACGCCAAGAACGCCTTGCAGACGCCAGCTATGATGCGTGAAGCGGCGGGCAATCCGTTTGAAACGACCGTGGCCACGGTGTACGAAAGCTACCAACGCGAGCTGCAGGCCAATCAGGCCATGGACTTTGACGACCTGATCATGTTGACCATCAAGCTGTTCAAGCAAGACGCCGACGTGTTGGGCTACTACCAAGAAAAATTCCAGTACATCCACGTCGATGAATACCAGGATACCAACGATGCGCAATACACGCTGGTTAACTTGCTTGCCAAGAAGCACGGGAACCTGTGCGTGGTGGGGGATGGCGACCAGAGTATCTACGGTTGGCGGGGTGCCAACATGGAAAACATTCTGAACTTTGAACACGACTACCCCAACGCCCACGTGACCTTGCTGGAACAAAATTACCGGTCGACCAAGACAATCTTGAAGGCCGCCAACGACGTGATCCAAAAGAACGTCAACCGGAAGAAAAAGGACCTGTGGACGGACAATCCCGAGGGCGACAAGATCTCGTATTACCGCGGGCAAAATGAAAATGATGAGGCCCATTACGTGGTCGCTAAGATTCAAGAAGAACGCGAACAACATCACCGCGGGTACGGTGACTTCGCTATCCTCTATCGGACCAACGCCCAATCCCGGGTGATCGAAGAAACGCTGGTCAAGGCCAACGTTCCGTACACCATGGTCGGGGGCCACAAGTTCTACGACCGCAAGGAAATTCGCGATGTGTTGGCTTACTTGACGTTAATCGCTAACCCGGCGGACTCCATGAGCCTGGAACGGATCATCAACGAACCCAAGCGTGGCATTGGCGCTACCAGTGTGGAGAAGCTCCGCGACTTTGCGGAGATGAACGACTGGACGGAACTGGAAGCTACGCAAAACATTGCGCTGGCCACCAATCTGGGCGCCCGCATCCGCAATGCCATGGAAAAATTCGGCATGACGTTAAAGGGCATCCAAGATAACGCACCCACGATGACCGTGTCGGAAATCACCAACGAGCTGTTGGACAAGACCGGCTACATGGCGGCGTTGAAGGCCGTTGCTGCCAAGAACCTGGAAGCCGAGACCCGCATCGAAAACATCCAAGAATTCTTGTCCGTCACGCAGAAATTTGACGACGACTGGGACAAGGCCGACCACGACGAAACGGAAGAACGTTTAGTGGAATTCCTGGCCGATTTGGCCCTGGTCTCCGCGCAAGACGACGTTGAGGAAGAACCCGCTGAGGTGACCTTGATGACGCTACACGCTGCCAAGGGCTTGGAGTTCCCCGTGATCTTCTTGATGGGCTTGGAAGAGGGGATTTTCCCACTATCACGGGCAATGCTCGAAGACGACGAGTTGGAGGAAGAACGGCGCTTGGCTTACGTGGGGATCACTCGGGCCCAAGACAAGCTGTATCTGACCAACGCTTATTCTCGGATGTTGTACGGTCGCCGGCAAACCAACCCGCAATCGCGTTTCGTCACGGAAATTGATCCAGAATTGCTGCATTTAGACTACAGCGAGACCAAGTCCGGCTTGACACCTAGTCGCCGCGACGTGCCATTTGCCCGGCGGACAGCCAGTGCCGTGGCCACCCCTTATCACGGCAAGACTGGTCGGGTCAGTGAACCCACTGGTACCGGTGCCGGCAAGGTCAGCTGGGGTGTCGGTGACAAGGCGAGCCACAAGAAGTGGGGCATTGGGACCGTGGTCAAGGTCAACGGGACCGGCGAAGATGCCGAGCTCGACATTGCCTTTCCAGAACAAGGCGTTAAGCGGTTGTTAGCCGCCTTTGCGCCAATCAAACGAGTTGAAAAGTAGACGTTAACGTGGGAGGAATTTGATGACTGACAAACCCATTAATACCTTAACTGAGGAGCAGGCGGCCACTGAGGCGGCAACGCTCCGGCCCCAACTATTGGCGTGGGGCAAGCAGTACTACGATGCGGATGCACCACAAGTGGAAGATGCCACTTACGACCGGGTCTATGCCCGGTTGGTGGCCTTAGAAACGGCCTTTCCCGCCATCGTAACGCCGGAATCACCCACGCAGCGTGTCGGCGGGACCACCCGCGGCGACCTGCCCAAGGTGACCCACGAGATTCCGATGCTGTCTTTGGGGGATGTCTTCTCCATTGACGAGCTCAAGGAATTTGACGAGCGCCTGCGCAGTAACGTTGACGAGGCATTTGATTATAATTGTGAATTAAAGATCGATGGCCTGGCGATTTCACTACGGTATGAAAACGGTGAATTCGTGCAGGGGTCCACGCGGGGCAACGGTCAGATTGGTGAAGACATTACGGCCAATCTGAAGACCATTGATTCGATTCCCCAGACCCTGAGTCGGCCGTTGACGATTGACGTGCGGGGCGAGTGTTACATGCCCAAGGCAGCCTTTTTGGCACTGAATGAACGGCGTGAGGCCGCTGGACAAGCGCCATTTGCCAATCCGCGGAATGCGGCGGCAGGTAGCCTGCGTCAGCTCAACACGCAGGTCACGGCTGATCGGCAGTTGGCGACTTTCATGTACAACATCGCCGACTACGAGCCGCTGAACACGCGCACGCAAAGTGGGTTGCTCGACGAGTTGGCCGAGCTGGGCTTCACGACCAACCCGACGTACCAGGTGGCCCACAACATGACGGACGTCGCGGCTTACATTGACCAGTATCAGGGCAAACGGGCCGACCTGCCTTATGGCATCGACGGGATCGTCATCAAGGCCAATCCGCTGCCGCTTCAGCGGTCACTGGGCGCCACGGTCAAGGTGCCACGGTGGGCGATTGCCTACAAGTTCCCGCCCGAAGAAGTGCAAACGACGGTCCTAGACATTGAATGGACCGTGGGCCGGACGGGCATCGTCACGCCAACTGCCGTGATGGAACCGGTCGCGTTGGCCGGCAGTACGGTGGCACGGGCCTCCCTGCACAATCCGGATTATTTAACAGCCAAGGACATTCGCCTGGGCGATACGGTTCTGTTGCACAAGGCCGGGGACATTATCCCCGAGATCTCGCAGTTTGTCGCGGCCAAACGGCCAGCTGACGCGCAACCGTATCCCATTCCCACGCACTGTCCGTCCTGTGGTGCCGAGCTGGTCCATTTGGATGAAGAAGTAGCGCTACGCTGCATCAATCCACGGTGTCCGGCCCAGTTGGCGGAGGGCATGAATCACTTTGCCTCCCGGAACGCCATGAACATCGCCGGGTTAGGCCCACAAATCGTGGCACAACTATTTGACCGCAAATTGGTCGATGATGTGGCCAGTTTGTATCGTCTAACGACCGATCAATTATTAACTTTAGATAAATTTGGGGAGAAGTCGGCCCAAAACCTCTTGACAGCGATTGACAATAGTCGCAATAATTCATTAGAACGTTTGCTATTCGGATTAGGGATTCGTCACGTGGGTGCCAAGGCCGCGCGCTCAATTGCCGCCGAATTCGGTGACATTGGGAGCCTGATGGCTGCGGACAGCGAGCAGATCTCGGCCATTGATACGGTCGGGGGCATCATCGCGGACAGCGTCGTGACGTACTTCGCCAGCACGCAGGTCCAAGAATTGATTGCGGAGCTGCGGGCTGTGGGCGTCAACATGACCTATACCAGTGGTGCCGCAACGCCCGTCGATACCGAAGGACAGTTTGTGGGCCAACGGGTCGTCTTGACCGGTAAGCTGCAAGAACTGACCCGACCGGAAGCTACGGCCTGGTTGGAACAACACGGTGCGACCGTGACGGGCAGCGTGTCCAAGAAGACGGATCTACTGATCGCCGGCGAGGCTGCCGGTAGCAAACTCACCAAGGCCCAGTCGCTCAACGTTCCCGTGTGGAACGAAGCCCAGCTGCAGGCCGCGATGAACGAAACGAAATGATGATTTTAGGAGGAAACAAGTCGTGAAACGGTTACGAACTTTTCTGGCGTTAGCCGCAGTGCCCCTATTTTTGGCCGCGTGTGGTAATTTAGGCAGTTCCAGTATGTCGGGCACTTCCGGAAGCAGTAAATCCGGGGGAACCCAACTGACCGGGCAGAGCAGTGATGGCGATTACGAAGGGGTCATTAAGAGTGGCCACTACCAAACGAGTAAGTCGCGGGGGGTCACGAACAGTCAGGATTCCGGCAATACGTACAACCTGAAGAGCTTTGAAAACGGCATGTTGAACGTGTCCAAGAAGGTCTTCTCCACCAAGAGCTACGTCTTCCAAGAAGGTCAGTACTTGACCTCATCGACGGTGCAAAACTGGTTGGACCGGAAGTCTAAGTCCAATCCAACGGGGTTGAACCCCAAGAGTAACGGCTCAACGTCGCCAACCAAGCGGAACCCCATTTATGTTCAGGCAATCGAAGAACAAGACTACATGACCCAAAAGAATAACAAGTTGCACCTGGGTGGGGTCACCGTGGGAATCGCGGTCAATTCCGTGGATTACTACAAGAAGACCCAGTACGGCGCAACCTACGAGACCAAAATCACGAAAGCGGCCGGTGAGGCATACGCCAAGCAAGCTGCCAATACGGTCCTCAAGCGTTTGCGGCAAAAGTCCGCGCTGAAGAACGTACCAATCGTGATTGCCATTTACCGGCAGGCCTCGAACGATAGTCTGGTCGGCGGTGATTTCATTGCTTACTCGCAGAACAAGGCGGGGACGACCAGTGTCGCCAAATGGACGGCGTTAGACGAGAAGAATTACGTCTTCCCAATTGCCAGTGGCTCTAGCAGTCCCAACAGTAATGATTCCAGTGCCTTCACCAACTTTAAGACGGAAGTAGAAAACTTCTTCCCGAACTTGAGCGGGGTGACCGCCCAAGCACATTACAACGGTAAGTCTTTGACGGGGATGCACGTCAACATTCAGACGCAATTCTACAGTCAAACAGAAATCATTAGTTTCACCCAGTATCTCCAAACGACGGCGCAAAAGTACTTGCCATCGGGGGTACCGATTGACATTACGGTGGCCTCAACGGACGGCACACAAAGCTACCTGTCACGGGCTAGCGGTGCCAAGAAGTTCACCAGTCACGTCTTTAACAGTTACTAAACAGTTGATCCGCAAAGGGAGCGGACGGCAGCGGATTCATCACCTGGGTTGTGAGTGAGGAGTCCGACGCCGTCCGTTTTCTGCTTACTGACCGCGTGAATCATTGGCGGGTGTGGCAAGTGGCAGGTCATGAAATTGGCCAGTCTGGACCTCGTTATTGACTAGTAGCGACTCGCTGTGAGATGGTGGTTGTCCACATCAATGAAGCGGTGCGGGCGATACCGTCTTAAACTGGTGGTAAATAGTCGCTAATTTAGCCGAGAGGGAAGCGCAATCCAGGTTCAGCCGGGGAAGTTAGCAGCGGCTTTTGGCTGCTAACTTGGTGACTTTGAGACGGGGGTCTTCGGCTCAAAGCAAGGTCCGAGACCGGGCTTGGGCTCGGGCCGTCCTCCCCCAGCGTTCCAACCGGGATTGCGCGCAACGGCAGGCGGTCAGTACGCATAACGTCGCCACCAACCGCGATTATTTACTCACGGTTCAGAAGAAAATTAACGCATAATCTTTGGCGGACCACAGATATATGGTAGAATGGCAATGTATGTTTATTCTTGGCGAAGTCTGGAATAAACGGTGAATTGCGGATAAATTAGAAAGAGGGATAATTGATGGCTAATCGAATTAATCGAGAACAAGTTCAACACGTTGCCGGCTTGGCAAAGCTTGAATTTACGGATGCCGAATTGGACGCCTTTACGCCCCAATTGGACGACATTATCGGTATGTTTGAATCACTGAGTGAAGTGGATACCGATGGTGTTGACGTCACCAGCAACGTTTCCGACCAACTCAACGTGATGCGTGAGGACGTCGCCGATAACTGGGGGCAGAGCTCAGCGCTGTTGCACAATGCGCCAGATGCCGCTCGTGGCTTTATTAAGGTACCTGCCATCATCGATGAAAGCGAGGATAACGACTAAATGAATTATTTTGACAAAGATCTCGCTGGTCTGCATGCTGACCTGGTGGCTAAGAAAATTAGCGCCAAGGAATTAACACAGGCGACTTTCGCTAACATTAAAGCAACCGATCCTCAAATCGATGCTTTCTTAAACTTAAACGAAGAAGCAGCCTTGAACCAGGCGGCTGAAATCGATCAACAAGGCATTAACGCCGACCAACCCTTGGCTGGGATTCCAGTGGGGTTGAAGGATAACATCGTGACCAAGGACTTGACCACGACGGCCGCTTCCAAGATCTTGGAAAACTTCAAGCCGGTCTACGACGCCACAGTCACTGAAAAGTTGGCCAACGCGCAGATGATTACGGTCGGTAAGACTAACTTGGACGAATTTGCCATGGGTGGGTCGACTGAAAACTCTGCCTTTAAGACCACGAAGAACGCTTGGGACCAAACCAAGGTGCCCGGTGGGTCTTCCGGTGGTTCCGCTGCCGCAGTGGCTTCGGGTCAAGTACCCGTTGCCCTGGGTTCCGATACCGGTGGCTCGATTCGACAACCAGCCGCCTTTAACGGTATCGTGGGGATCAAGCCAACGTACGGCCGTGTCTCTCGTTGGGGCCTGATTGC
The DNA here is from genome assembly GCF_024718525.1 of Levilactobacillus yiduensis. NCBI lineage: Bacteria > Bacillati > Bacillota > Bacilli > Lactobacillales > Lactobacillaceae > Levilactobacillus > Levilactobacillus yiduensis. The sequence goes on along the minus strand of NZ_JAMXAZ010000028.1, from coordinate 5,548 downwards.
CTTTGGGTCTAGCTTGGACCAAATTGGCCCGATGACCCGTAGCGTGAAGGACAACGCCACGGTATTGAGTGCCATTGCCGGTCATGATGACCACGATTTGACCAGCTCAACGCAAGCCGTTCCTGACTTTGCGGCTGATTTAAACGACGCCACGAGTGTCAAGGGCATGCGAATTGGTCTGCCTAAGGAATTCTTGGCTGACGGGGTCGATGACGACGTGAAGACGGCTATCTTAGCCGCTGCCGACACGTACCGGAAGTTAGGTGCCACGGTGGACGAAGTGTCCTTGCCACACAACAAGTATGGCGTGGCCGCTTACTACATCATCGCCTCATCCGAAGCATCTTCCAACTTACAACGGTTCGACGGTATTCGCTACGGTTACCGGGCAAAAGACGTTAAGAACCTGGAAGACGTCTACGTGAAGTCTCGTTCCGAAGGCTTTGGCGAAGAAGTCAAGCGCCGGATCATGTTGGGGACGTTCTCCTTGTCCGCTGGGTTCTACGATGCTTACTTCTTAAAAGCAGCGAAGGTCCGGACGGTCATTATCAACGACTTTAAAGCGGTCTTAAAAGACCACGACTTCATCATGGGTCCCGTTGCCCCAACGCCTGCCTTTGGCATTGGTGACGAAATCAAGGATCCCATTACTATGTACATGAACGATGTCTTGACGATCCCGGTCAACTTGGCGGGGTTGCCAGGCCTGTCCTTACCAGCCGGCTTCAGCAACAACTTGCCAGTTGGGATGCAATTAATCGGTCGGCCATTTGACGAAGGCACGCTGTACAAGGCGGGTTACGCCTTCGAACAAAACACCGACTTTCATTTACAAGTACCCACGTTAGGAGGTCAAAACTAATGAACTTTGAAACCACGATTGGACTAGAAGTCCACATTGAGTTAAAGACAAATTCAAAGATCTTTAGCCCGTCACCAGTTGCCTATGGTGCCGAACCAAACGCCAATACCAACGTGATCGACTGGGGGTATCCTGGGGTACTGCCAACCACCAACAAGGGCGTCGTCGCTGACGGGATCATTGCCGCTTTGGCCCTGCACGCCACGGTGGAACAACACACCCACTTCGACCGGAAGAACTACTTCTACCCGGATAACCCGAAGGCCTACCAGATCACGCAATCAGACAAGCCCATCGGTCATGATGGCTGGGTCGAAGTCGACGTGGATGGTGTGAAGAAAAAAATCGGGATCGCCGAAATGCACATCGAAGAAGATGCCGGGAAGAACACCCACGAACGGGACTATTCCTACGTCGATTTGAACCGGCAAGGCACACCGCTGATTGAAATCGTGTCGAAGCCAGACATCGCTTCACCAGCAGAAGCCTACGCTTACCTGGAAGCCTTGCGTCAACGGATCCAATTTACCGGGATCTCTGACGTGAAGATGGAAGAAGGGTCCATGCGGGTCGACGTCAACATTTCCGTACGACCAGTTGGCCAGCAGAAATTCGGGACCAAGACTGAGCTGAAGAACTTGAACTCCTTTAACTACGTGCAACGCGGGTTGGAGTACGAAGAAAAGCGGCAACAACAGGTCTTGATGTCCGGCGGTTCCGTGCAACAAGAAACGCGGCGGTTCGACGAAAAGACCGGTGAAACGATTCTGATGCGGGTCAAGGCCGGCTCAGATGACTACCGTTACTTCCCAGAACCTGACCTGCCAGCACTGAACATCAGTGACGACTGGATCAAGGAATTGGGCGACGCCATGCCAGAAATGCCTGGTAAGCGGCGTGAACGCTACGTCAACGAACTGGGCTTGACGGATTATGATGCCATGGTCATCACCCAGACCAAGGAAATGTCTGACTTCTTTGACGCTACGGTGGCCTTAAAGGCTGATCCGAAGATGGCAGCCAACTACCTGCAAGGGGACGTGAATGCGTACCTGAACGAAAAGCAAGTTGACTTACAGGCAACGAAGCTGACGCCTGCTAACCTGGCCGGGATGATCAATTTGATCTCTGACGGGACCATTTCTAGCAAAATGGCCAAGAAGGTCTTCAAGGCAATCACGAATGGTGAAGAACCTAAGGCTTACGTGGAAGCGCACGGCTTGGTTCAACTGTCAGATCCTGCCAAGTTACAACCGATCATCGACGATGTCTTGTCGGCTAATCCACAATCCATCGAAGACTTTAACAACGGGAAAAAGCGGGCAGTGGGCTTCTTAGTGGGTCAAATCATGAAGCAAACGCACGGCCAAGCCAACCCACAAGTCGTTAACAAATTGTTAATGGCCGCATTACAGCACTAGCACATTGGAGGCACAGCATGCGTAAACGGGCACGGGTCATTTATAATCCGACTTCAGGACGCGAGGCGTTGAAGAAAGACCTAATCGATATTTTAGCGGTGTTCGAGCAAGCGGGGTACGAAACCAGCGCTTACGCGACCACTGCCGCACCAAATTCGGCACGCGACGAAGCGACACGGGCGGCTAAGGCCGGCTTTGAGCTCGTCGTGGCAGCTGGTGGCGACGGGACCATTAACCAGGTCGTCAACGGTTTGGCTGGCTTACCTCACCGTCCCAAGATGGCCATAATTCCTGCCGGTACCACGAATGACTATGCCCGGGCACTGCACATTCCGCGGGAAGACCCGTTAGCAGCGGCCAAGGTGGTGTTGAAGGACCAAACGATCAAGATGGACATTGGCCAAGCGGGTGATACCTATTTCATCAATATCGCTGGTGGGGGCCTGTTGACGGAACTGACTTACGACGTGCCGTCTAACCTGAAGTCCATTTTCGGTTACCTGGCCTACCTGATGAAGGGGGCCGAGTTGTTGCCGCGCATCAAGCCCATTGAAATGGACCTGACCTACGATGGCGGCCATTTCCGGGGAAAGGCGTCCATGTTTTTACTGGCGCTGACCAACTCCATCGGGGGCTTTGAGCAAATCGTCCCCGACGCGGCATTGGATGACGGTAAGTTCACCATGATCATCGTCAAGACCGCCAGCATGCCGGAAATCTTACGGCTGATGGGTCTGGTCTTGAACGGGGGCAAGCACATCAACGATCCCCACATCATTTATGAAAAGACCAGCAAGGTGGTTGCGCGGCCAGTCGAAGACCGCATGATGATCAACCTGGACGGCGAGTACGGTGGCGATGCCCCAATGAAGTTCCGCAACTTGCGGCAACACATTGAGATGTATGCCAATCTGGATGATATTCCGGATGCGGCGGTCACCAGCGAGTCGCCGGAATTGCTGGCCGCGGAGCAAAACTTCGTGAAGCAAGTCGAAAGTTTGCCGGAGGACCAACCGTCCGAAGACTAACCGGATTATAGATAGTTACTGGAAGGGATTTTGCGCGACGAATGAGCAGCAAAGTCCCTTTCTGATTAAAGAAATTGAGGTTATTATGAAAACAAAAGCACCAGTCAGCAAAAACGAACGGCTAGACGTGACCATCACCGACCTGACTTATCAGGGGATGGGTGTGGCCAAGGTCGACGACTTCCCGTTATTTATCGAGAACGCCTTACCTGGCGAAGACATCACGATTCAAGTGACCAAGGTTCAGAGTCACTACGGTTTTGCCCGCGCCATTTCATGGCAAAGTGAATCGGCCGATCGGGTCAAGGACGTCGACAAGACCTACCGGCAAACGGGGATTGCGCCATTACAACACTTGGCCTATCCCGCACAATTAAAATTCAAGCAACACCAGATTGAAGAGCTGTTCAGCAAGGCCCACCAAGACGTTGACGTTGCGCCAACGCTGGGAATGGCCAACCCGACCCAGTACCGGAACAAGGCGCAAGTGCCCGTTCGGATGATCAAGGGCAAGCTGGAGACTGGCTTTTACCGGCAACACAGCCACGAGCTGATTCCGTTGACGGACTTCTACATTCAAGATCCCGCTATTGATGCTGCCATCGTGAAGGTTCGTGATTTGCTTCGGCAATTTGAAATTCCTGCCTACAACGAAATCAGTGACAAGGGTGTCATCCGTAACATCATGGTCCGGCGCGGTTACTACAGCCACGAGATGATGATCGTCTTGATCAGCCGTCAACAGAAGTTGCCTAGTCAAGACCAACTGGTTGACCAGATTCACAAGGCCTTACCAGAGGTCACAAGTATCGTCTTAAACGTCAATGCCAAGAAGACCAACGTCATCATGGGGAACGTGACCCGGACGCTGTACGGCAAGCCAACGATTGAGGATACCTTGATGGGCCTGACCTTCGCCATTTCGGCGCGGTCCTTCTACCAAGTGAACCCCCAACAGACGGAAAAACTGTACCAAATGGCCATCGACAAGGCCGGCCTGACCGGCAACGAAACTGTGATCGATGCCTACTGTGGGATTGGGACGATTTCGTTGGCCTTAGCCAAGCACGCCAAGCGCGTGTACGGGGTCGACATCGTGCCTGAAGCCATTGAGGATGCCAAGGTCAACGCGCAAAAGAACCATTTAGCCAACGTTGACTTTGCCGTGGACAAGGCCGAAGACCAAATGGCCAAGTGGCAAGAGGCCGGCATCAAGCCCGACGTCGTGGTGGTTGATCCGCCACGTAAGGGCCTGGCCGAAAGTCTGATCGACTCCACCGCGAAGATGGGGCCTAAGAAGGTCGTCTACGTCAGCTGCAACCCAGCAACCTTGGTTCGTGACGTGGCCCGGTTCCAAGAACTCGGTTACGCCATCGACGGGCCAATCCAACCCGTTGACCAATTCCCACAAACGCCACACGTGGAATCTGTGACGGTGCTGAAGCGAGTAAAATAATCAACAAATGCTGATGAATAGGCGTTTGTGATAGATGAGAAGTGTACTAATTTCCTTTTTGACGATCGAAATTAGTACGCTTTTTGAGTTTAACGCTAGGGTTCAGTGGACGGTGTACTGGATTTTCGAATTGTGTTTACGAGTAGCCAACCTGCAGCGTTGCGTGAACTAAGATTTTAAGAAAATCCATAGAGGTGGTTCCTTGGTGTAGATGGATAATTTTGGTAAAGTACAAGTAAGAAGTACAGCACAAGAAGCGGGGGGAATCATCATGGACAATCCGATGACCGGTAAGGTGTCACAAAAGGGACAAGTCGTTATCCCCGTAGAAATTAGAAAAGCCTTGGACTTGAAAAAAGGAAGCAAAGTCTCATTTGAGTTAAAGAACGGCGAAATTACAATCAAAAAATTACTTACGGCGCTAGATTGGGCTAACTTGGTTAAGCAAATTCCAGTTGAAAATGTTGATATTGACGCAGACGGTCACTATGATTCTAAAAAATCACCTGATTTTCATGACTGGATGGTTAATGGCTAATGGGCTCGATGGACATTTATTGAGCAGTGGAATCGGCATATGAGCCACAGCCGGGACAGTACTGGTGAAGAGGTAACCGTTCAGTAAAGCAAATTGGTAAAAGTTTTAGGTGAAATTTTAGCCAAACAAAGCAGCGTCATCGCTGAGCAAATCAGCGGTGACGCTGTTTTTCTACCATTAGTCAAGTACTAATCCCGGTTTAATCCCGTTTCTTTTATGTGTCATTGGGGCTATCGGGTAAGA
>NZ_JAMXAZ010000027.1:0-36246 GCF_024718525.1 Levilactobacillus yiduensis | reverse complement strand
CCATTGAACAGTCAAATGATCCAGTCTGTTTTTAGAACGGTGGTCGCACGGTACAAGACGGTTTTGGAACAGTTGAAACAACATCCCTATCGCTATCAAGATGACAATAAAAAGTGGATGAGTGTCACTAAAGACTTGACCTGGTTGTTCAAGCCACTTCACTTTTCACGTCCGCAGGCAGATTTGGTCCGACAAAGTAATTACTCTTTTAGCTGTGGCCTGACCGAGATTTCCTTAACAACCCTGGGAAAAAGAACTAAGATGCCCTTCACTGTTAAAGGATTTGAACACTATTTCCAAAAGGGGTGGAGACTGGGAACAGCAAGATTAGTACATAGCAGGGGCAAATGGTACTTGCATATTGGTATGACTAAAAAGAACGCGGACTTTGATCCAACTGTTCCAGCTCAGGTCGTGGGCATTGACCGCGGCTTACGTTTCATAGCGACTACCGTTGATCAACAAGAGAAAACGAGATTTTTTGACGGTAAGAAAATCCTTTTGAAACGTCACAAATTCCAGAAGGTACGAGCAGAATTACAGCATCGCGGGACCAAATCAGCTAAGAAAAAGTTGAAGCAATTACAGCGACGAGAGAACCGCTGGATGACCGATATCAATCATCAGCTATCTAAGACACTCGTTGCATTGTACGGTCCCCAAACACTCTTCGTCTTGGAAGACTTGACGAACGTGACGTTCAACACCAATGATCTGCCTAAGTCTCTGCGAAATAGCCACCGTTCCTGGGCCTTCTTTCAACTGGAAGCGTTCCTAACCTATAAAGCCCAAGCGGTTCAAAGTCAAGTGTTGAAGGTAAGTCCGGCTTTTACCTCCCAACGTTGTCCCAAGTGTGGACTGATTGAGAAGACTAATCGTCATCACAACATTCACGAGTATCACTGCCAACAGTGTCAGTATCGGTCTAATGACGACCGACTAGGCGCCATGAATATCAAAATGCTAGGCCAAGAATGGTTGAGTGGGGTCAAACACCCCAGAATCAAGAAAACAACAGCTACCGGGTAAACCTGGTAGTTAAACGGGTAGCCGTCAATTACCCGACGATGTTGCCACTACGAGTAGGAGTTCTCAGTGAACGTTGGACTACTGCGTCGAGAGACACGTGAGCGACAAGCCGCTGAATTTATTCGGCGGTAATTGACTACGATAATGTTGTCATTCATCCAACTGTACAAACGCCGTATGGCCTAAGCCACCGCCAACTTGCATGACGCTGCCACCGTGACGGAGCTTGCCGAGGTTGACCGGGTGGAAGTTCAGCGGCTTGACCAACGCAGCGAATTCTTTCTTAGCGGGGCGATCATCGCCGGCGTAGAATAATACCCGCTGTCCCGGGCCAGCCACCCGACCGGTCATCAATTCGTGGGGTAAGGTGTTGAAGGCCTTGATGACCCGGGCGTTGTGAGCCGCTTTGGCAATCACTTCGCTACCGGTCAACGGTCGCGTGTCGATCTTCTTGAAGTCTGTGTTAAACTGATTGGTCACGTCAATCACGATGCGTTGCTGATAATCGGCAATCTGGTGCAGGACCTCGGGAGCAACCGTAAATGGTACGGCGATGATGACGACCGGCTGCTGCAGAGCCACCATGACCTCGTCAAAAGTTACGTTAGCCGCGAATTCTGCGCGCCGAGGTGCTAAGCTGGCGGGCCCGCCTTGATGACTTAAGATGACGGTGTGCTCACCGCGGCTAAATGTCTGCGCCAGAATCGTGCCGACCGTGCCAGAACCAACGATACCAATGTTCATGAATACTCAATCCTTTCAGTAAAATGACTTAGGTCTAGTCTACGGGAAGAATTGCGAAAAGCGAAGTTATTTGTTTACCCAGATAGCATAAACGACGATTTAATTAGACAAGTTAGATTTTAAATAGTCTAAGTCGTCGGAAAATGCTATGCTAGTGATATGAGGAGTGAACGAACATGATTAATCAAAAAGACTTAGTGCGTAAGCTAAATCAGGTTATTTTAATTGAAGGCTTTCAGAAATTATCAATGGGCAAGCTCGCCACTGCGGTAGGCGTCAGCCGGGCTAGCCTGTATCTGTACTTTAAAAATAAGGATGAAGTGGTCCAGGCCGTGGTCGATCGCCATTTGGAATTCATCGCGGAACATCCCGTGCCCCAACAGTTCTCACCGGCGACCTTCCTGCCGATTTGGCTGGCATCGCTACAACTGATGGGATCGACCACCGAACAGTTCATGGCTGATCTGCGAAAGAGCTACCCGGAACACTTTCAGGCAGTCACGAAAGCCCAACAGGATTACTTTACCAGACTGACGGCTTACGTCGCTCAGGGGCAGACGCAACAGGTTTTGATGGATGTTTACCCCGCCGACTACGTGATCTTTCAAGCCCAAACGCTGATCCAGGGGATCTTGACGCAGGTCCAGCACCAGCAGTTGACGGTTGACCAAGCAAGCCGGTATTTGGAAGCGACCTTGCATCTACAACTGGTCAGCTTGTTAGCGGCAAATCGGCAGGCCAAGCTAGACGTTAAACAGGTTGCGGGACTGGAGTCAGCGGTTTTGCGGAAGTTTCGGGAGACTTATGCACTGATTTTGTAATTAAAAAGTGAGCTTGAGGCAAAACGCCCAAACTCATTGGTATCTCCGAACTTATAGTGCTGAAACTTGGGACAACAGGCAGCTGGTTCCGCTTAAAACTGATACGCAAACAAGCCAAACTAGGATTATTTGCGTATCAGCCTTAGCGCTCGCCAGCGAACCGCCTGTTGTCCCACTATTATTTTGATTACCAGGTTAATCTCGCGGCAACTGTACCCGCCGCAATAGCGCAATGAGCTGTTGGCTATCTGCGGGGGATAGCTGCGTTGTCAGTTGATCTTCGACATCGGTAAAAATCGTGGTGAGGGCCACAACTTTGGCTTGGCCCGCCGCAGTCAGTGTGATACGGTTGGACCGGTTCTGGGTGCCGTGACTCGCGTTCTTGACGATCAAGCCGTCCCGTTCTAAGATTTTTAAAAGGTTGGACACGCTGGCGCCTCGACGGTGAAAATGGTCGGCGATTTCACGCTGATTGACGCCGGGGTGTTGTGCGATGAAGCCCAGTGTGCGGGCTTGTGGCAAGGTGACGCCGACTTGGCGTGCTCGCCGATCATAGACTTGCTGTTCCGCAACGAGAATCTCGCGCATTAAATGGTTTAGTTCACTGGCAGCTGTATTTTTCATGGGAAACCTCATTCTTTAAGTGACTTGACAAGTGGCATTGTACGCGCTAGACTACGGTCATTGCAAATTAGACATCTAACTTGATGGAATAACAGACCTGGGAGGATGACATCATGCGTGAATTAAAGATTTTTTGCCGCCATAGTTTATCGGGACATGGGACCGCGAGTCGCCGAGAATTTTGGTGGGCGGTAGTGATGGTCTATGCGATTGGCTTGGCCATGATTGTGGGACTGGCGTTGGCACAAAGCTATGGTTGGCAAGCGATTGTGACCGTTCAGCTACCCACATTGCGGTTGACCGATCGGCTTATTTTGATGGTGGCTTGGGCGTTGCTGCTGAGCGTTAAGGTCCGGCGGTTACATGACTTGCGGTTATCCGGTTGGTGGGTCGTGCTCAATGCGATTCCCGTATTGGGCGCGCTGGCCATGACGGTAGCTGGGTGTTGGCCATCGCGGGCGCCACAGATTAGGGCCGTAAAGTGATCTGAAATTGCTGATTGGGCAATAATGTTACGGAACCGGCACAGCAGATTAATTAGGGCAAGCTTAGCGCTATAGATTAAAGGCGATGAACCAGTTTAAAACTTTTCCCTTGCCTTGAAGTACACATCAAGGTCTATCCTAAGGTCATTCAAGTAACGGAAAGGAATGGCACTTATGACAAAAAATGTATTGGTTCTCGCGGCTAATGGTCAAATTGCCCGGCTCGTGGAACACCGTCTCTTAACGGCGGACGCCTACCAAGATGTTGTACTGACACTGTTTCTGCGCAATGCCAGTCGACTGGCGACGTTGAAAGACAACCCGCGCGTGACCCTAATCGAAGGCGACATCACGGATTCCGCTGCAGTTTCAGCAGCGATGGCTGGTCAAGACCTGGTCTTTGTGGCTGTGGTCGATCACGATAGTCAAAACCGGCTGACGAAAAATGTGATTGCGGGGATGCAGGCTAATCACGTGGACCGCGTTCTGTTCACCAACGTCTTGGGCCTGTACGATGAGGTTCCCGGTGAATTTGGCCGCTGGAACTTGGAAATGATTGGCGCAGGGATGGCGCCAGCACGGCAGTCCGACCAATTGTTGGCGGATTCCGGGTTGGACTACACCACGTTGCGATTGCCTTGGTTAAATGACCGCGACGTTAATTATACCGTTACCACCCGCAATCAGCCCTACGACGGCGTTTCGGGCTCACGGTCCAGTGTCGCCGACGTGGTCTTGCAGATCATTGCTGACCCAAGTCGCTACAGTCGTGATAGTATTGGGATGGCAGATCCAACCACAGCGGGACAAAACCGGCCAGTCTACTAACAGTGAGGAGCTAAGACAACATGAACATTAAAGAAGCTAGCGAAAAAACGGGGGTCTCCTCCGCGGCCATTCGGTACTACGAAAAGGAATCCCTGATTCCCGCGATTGACCGGACCGCAGTGGGTAACCGCGACATCGATGACCGGATCATTCGCCGCATTCGCTTCGTCACGCAAATGCGGGCGGCGGGGATGAGCATTGAAAATCTCCGGCGGTACATTGAGCTGTTTGACGCCCAAGAGGACAATACCAAGGAACAAAAGGCGTTGTTAAAGGAACAACTGGCCGTCATGGAAGAAAAGCGCGACGACTTGCAGGCCGCCATTGACCATTTGAATTACAAACTCAACCACTTCCATGACCATATGGAATCAACGGAAGCGGAACTGCGGGAACTGGAGCGCCAACACGCGGACAAGGTGGCCAAGGAAGACCCGGCAGACGAAGATAACTTTTAGACGATTAAGACCAATAATTATCCAATTAGCGATTTAGCCAATAGCTAGATTGCTTTTTATTTTATAAAAATTTGCCTTCGAGTTGACTCGAAGGGGTAAGCTGATCCTATCAGAAAAGGAGCGATGACATGAAAGTGTTAATTTTAGGTGCATATGGTCAGATTGCCCGCTTGGTGCGCCAGCGGTTGTTGGCGGAAACGGACGTGCAGTTGACCCTCTATTTGCGCCGTGCTAATCGGTTGCAAGACGTTGATGCCACGCGAGAAACGGTCATTGAAGGTGACGTGAACGATTACGCCATGTTGAAGGCTGCCATGGCCGATCAAGACCTCGTGTTAGCCGACTTGGGTGGGACGTTTGAACCCATGGCGAAGAATATCGTGCGCGCCATGGAAGAAACTGGCGTGCAACGCTTACTGTATATCACGGGATTGGGGTTGTACCACGAATTGCCAGCGAAGTTTGACGCCTGGCTGGAACGGTCGATCGGGCATGCCGTCATGGAAGACACGCGGCGAGCAGCCAAACTGATCGAAGACTCGCCGCTTAATTACACGATCATTCGTGCCGGCTACATGACCAATAAGGATGAAATTGATTACGAGCTAACGGAGAAGGGCGAAACGTTCAAGGGCACCACGATCTCACGGAAGAGCATTGCCGATCTGATCGTGAAGATTGCTAATCATCCTACCCTGCACAGCCATAGTAGTCTAGGCATTGCCAAGGCGGGTACGGATGGCGATACGCCGGTGTATGCCTAGTTAAAGTTGGCAAGGCGGGGACGGTGAGTCCGCCAGATGAATTTGCGAGAACAACTAAAACGACCACCCAACAAGAAGATCCTTGCTGAGTGGCCGTTTTTAACTTAAGACTTCGGTGCTTTCGGATGCGTGAACTTATGCTGGCGAAAGGCACAGAAACTGACGAACGAGAAAATGACGGCCAACGTTAGCGACCAGCCAAAGGCTCCCTGTGGTCGATTATAAGCGATGATGGGAATTAGCTTTAGTAAATGATGGTCCTGATAGGCCGTCATAAATAGTCCTATGGCGCTGCCCCACAACAAAATAGTGGCCCCGTAAATCCAGTAACGTAAGGCGAAACTCCGATTGTTTTTCAAGTAAATCCCCTCCTCAATCAGTATACGATTAAGGGAAATTGCGCACAAGTTGTGGATGGCTTGTTGGGAAGATATTGCGGCAACCAGACCTTTCGTTCGGCCATCGAGATGTCGCTATATTTTTCAAAAAAGCGCTTGCCTTAAAGTCCACTTTAAGGTCTAAACTGAACGTATTGAATCGATAAAGGAGATCTGCACATGGCAACGAAAGTGTTAATCATTGCTTATTCATGGTCCGGCACCACGGCCAAACTGGCGACGGCGCTTCAGCGTGTGACTGGTGGTGACCGGGTGGACTTGACGGTCGCCGCGGGAACCTTTCCCAACGATATGTACGCCACGTCCGATGTGGCGAACCAGCAACTGGCGACGCATCAGTTACCAGCCTTAACCAATGCTGTTCCCGATGTTAGTGCCTATGACGTGTTGCTCGTGGGGGGTCCCGTTTGGTCGGCGAAGGTCTCGACGCCGGTGCGATCATTCTTGCAGTCACTCTCGAATTTCTCGGGAATCGTCGCGCCGTTCTACACCGATGCCGGGACCCCCGGCGGTTATGAGAATGATTTTGCCAGCTTGGTCACCTCAGCCACTGTGGCGTCAGGTATTGGCCTGACATCAAGTGAGCTTCAAGGGGCCAATCAGCAACTGGCGAGTTGGTGGCAGCGTTTAACAACGAAGTAAATGGAGGAATTTTAAATGAAAACAGCAGTATTTATCGAACCAGGCAAGGTGGAAGCTCAAGAATTACCTAAGCCAGCGGTCAAGAACCCAACGGACGCCGTCTTAAAAATCGTACGGGCTTGCGTCTGTGGCTCCGACCTGTGGTGGTATCGCGGCATCAACGATCGGCAAAAGAATACGCCCGTCGGCCATGAAGCCATTGGCATCGTTGAAAGTGTCGGGTCCGCCGTCACCAACGTCCAACCGGGCGACTTTGTGATTGCGCCGTTTACCCACGGCTGTGGTCACTGTGCGGCTTGCCTAGCTGGCTTTGACGGTGATTGTGAAAATGCCCGGACCGATGACGAAATCGTCGGCTACCAAGGCGAATACTTACGCTTCAAGAATGCCGACTGGGCCTTGGTCAAGGTGCCTGGTCAACCCAGTGATTACTCTGATGCCCAGTTGAACGACCTGTTAACGCTGGCTGACGTCATGGCGACTGGTTATCATGCTGCCGCTACGGCCGAAGTCAAGGCCGGCGACACGGTCGTGGTCATGGGCGATGGCGCCGTGGGCTTGTGTGGCGTGATTGCCGCCAAGCTTCGTGGGGCTAAGCGGATCATTGCGATGAGTCGTCACGCCGATCGCCAAGCCTTGGCCACCGAATTTGGCGCTACGGATATCGTTGCCGAACGGGGCGATGAAGCTGTTCAACGCGTGATGGACCTGACCAATGGTGCTGGTGCCGACGCCGTGTTGGAATGTGTCGGGACCGAACAATCCGTGGACACAGCCGTAAAGGTAGGTCGTCCGGGCGCCGTTGTGGGTCGCGTGGGTGTGCCACAGAAGGCCGAAATGAACACCAACAACCTGTTCTGGAAGAACATTGGTCTGCGGGGTGGCATTGCTTCGGTCACGACTTATGACCGCGCCGTTCTGTTGGATGCTGTCTTGAAGGGTGAGATTCACCCGGGGAAGGTCTTCACACAACGATTTGATCTTGATCACGTGCAAAATGCCTATGAAGCGATGGACAAACGTGAAGCTATTAAATCATTATTAGTTATTAGCGATTAATTATTAATAATAGATATTGCAAAGGGCCACTGTGTTTTTTTACAGTGGCCCTTTTTACTAACGAATGCCTCAACTAATCTCGTAACATGATTAACCCCTTGGTCCCGCGGGAAGTCGCGACGTACCGGCGATTCGCGCCAGTTTCTGGGTCAGCGTAGTAGGCAGAATCCCAATCGGTGATGATTGCAAAATCAAACTCGAGGCCCTTGGCGACGGGAAGCGCCATGATGTTGAGCCCTGGCTGAACCGTGTGGGTGCCGTTGCCAGTGATCAGGTGAGCCTGTGGCAGCTGTTGCGCTAAGCGGCTAGCAGCGCTGACGGTTGGCGTGAAGAGACCGACACTTTGCGTTGACTTGACCGGGAGTTGTTTGAGAAGGGTGGGCCAATCCGCTTGTTGACTCACTTGTGGCGGCGTCCCCGCCGCTTGCACAGCCTTAACTGTATCTTGCCAGTCCCCCGCATACTGGGCAAAGAACCGGGTAATTTCGCCGGTCGCCCGGTAGCTAGTGGTCAGGCGTAGGGTTGTGGTCTGACGCGACGGAAAGTAGGTGGCAATCGTGGGGGCCGTGCCCGTTAATCGCTGACGGTGATCCCCGACAATCGTGATTTCAGCGTTCGCAAATAAGGTGCTTAGAAATAGCCAAGCGTCAGCGTCATAGTCCTGAGCCTCATCGACAAATAGTGCGGCGGTGGTTGTTTGGCGATAGGCAGTGAAGTTGAGCAGAAGGTAGAGTTGGTCGTAGGGGGTGAGCACCGGCATTTTTAAATCTGTCGCCAAGTTGGGCCAGTCAAGCCATTGGCTGATATCCGCGGGACGTTTGCCAACCGCGGACAGCCAGCGCCAAGCCCGTTGCATGCGCACCAGCCAGGGGTCGCGGTCGTTGGATTGGGCGTAAGCTTGGGAATCGAGACCGGCTGGTGTGAGGACAAGGGGCTGTTGCAGGCGGGCAGCGAGTTGTTCGAGATGGTTATTGGCGGTGTCCAAGATGTCCAGACCGAAACGCTGGCCCCATGAGCGGACCAAATGATGATAGGTACTGCTTAACGGTTCGGCCTCTCCCAGCGCGGGGAGCACGCCACGAATGTAGCGACTGAAGGCCACGTTGGGCGTTAAGATTAAGATGTCAGCTGGCGTCCAATCTGCGCGGTGGCGGTAAAGTTGATAGGCGACCCGTTGCAGGAGCACGGAAGTCTTACCGCTGCCGGCAACCCCATCAACAATGACAATGGGATGCGTATTTTCACGGATGATGGCGTTTTGTTCCCGTTGAATGGTGGCGGTGATTTCTTGTAACCCGCCTCGCCGGTCACTGGTAAGGACGTCAAGGAGCAGGGGGTCGCCGATGGCCGTGTCGGTGTCGATGACCTGTTGTAAATGATCGTGATCAATGACGAATTGTTGGCGACCAAGGACGGTGACAGGAATTTGGCGGCCGTTTGCCTGGTAGCTAGTGGCACCAGTACGATTAGCGTAGTAGGCGTCAGCTACCGGGGCGCGCCAATCGTAAATCAAATCGTTGGTGTCTTCGTCCGTATAGCCAACTTTTCCCAGATACAACTGTTCTGGCGCATCATCACCAAAGTCCAAAGTGAGCTTCGCAAAATAAGCCTGGGGAAGCAAGAGCTTGGCATGGGCTAACCGCGTGATGGCGGTGTCACGCCGGGCATTGAGCGTGTCGATCTGACGGTTATTACTCTCGATGCTGGCAAAGGTTTCAAGTTGATCGTTGAAAGTGCCTAGGTCTAAGTGTCCTTCACCAATTAACTGTTGTTTCATGGTGCGCGCTTCCTGCGTGAGACGGGTTAATTGATCGGTAAGCTGTGCAATATCACCTGTTAGTTGTTGGTAAATCACCTGTAAATGTTGTGCTTCTGAATGCATCCAATCACCTCCGAGTTCTCTAGTCTACGCGCTTTAGCGGCAATGACCAGTCTGTTTCTGAAGTGGTTGGCATGGTATAATAAATGTGGGGAAAGAGTCGGACGACTAACAAAATATGATTATTAATAATCAAGGCACAGGTTGACTATAACTAGTTGAACTGTGCCTTAAAAATTAAAGTGTAAAATCATGTAGGAGCTGTTGCCGCAGAGTCGAATTGTTCACGATACGAGGGGTGAGATTGAAATGGTGAAGAGCGCGTTGAAATACTTATTAGTCTTGCTTTACGGGATAATTCCAATGCTGGTTCTGCTTACTTGGAATACACGAAATCTTAAGAACGGTTGGCTAGTCCCCATAACGCCTTATATAGCTTGGGTATTTCTTAGCTGGTTATTATGTTATCCCTGGTTAAGGGGTAAACTAGGATTCTTGTTTATTAAGAATGATAAAAACAGAAGATTAACATCAAATGATATTTACGCGTATCCATTCCAATACACGCTAGGAAGCACGCGGAATATTGGCGAAATTTTTAGGCTGAACTATATATTATTTAAGCATCTATTGATAAGTTTTTTACTAATACTGTTCGGTCCACTGATCATGGGCACGCTACTTCTAATGACGTTGCTCAAAAGAATAAGGTCGTAATTATTCTGTCGAGAGTTATTTATGCGGGGGTTAGGCCTCTTAATTTTCATGAGCATAAAAAGATTGTCAGATTACTGAGTGGAACTGTTACTGTCCGACAAAAGCATTTAATGGCTTGATCGGACTTTTAACTTTCAGTTAATGAGCTAAATATTGCGGGTCTATTTCTTCGGCCGAACAAAGCCCCCACTACTCTTACTAACGAAATTGGCAGGGAATTTGTGACCTTTTGTGGCCGAATTTAAGGCTTTCTTACAGAATTGTTGGCTTACCGCACAGTTGAAGATAATAAAAAATACAGGATTACCTTGAGTATTTTCAATGGTTTGACGTCAGATGTATGTTAAAATGATGTCAAAAGGAGGCGTTTCTAATGAGCACAACACCGACAACAATTCGTCTAGATGATGACCTACGTAAAGAATTAGATGTTCGTTTAAAAGCAGTTGGTATTAGTTTAAATACCTATGTCACAATGGCTGCGAAACAATTGGTCATTCAAAATCGGATTCCTTTTGACGTTGTAGCGGCTGAAAAAGATGAACCTAATGAAGTCACTAAGCGGGCGATGGTACTAGCAGAGGCTAAGGACTTAGGTTTGTTGGCCGAGGATTCACCGGTATTTTCAGACGTCGATCAAATGATGAACTTTCTAGAGCGTGGGGAGTAAATAGATGTATCTACTACGATTTGAACCCCAATTTAAGAAGGATTACCAATTACTGAAAAAGAGTCATCCGGAATTTGTTTCTGAGTTACGGCAGGTGCGTATCGGAACGCATCAGGAGCTATTTCATGGCGAATTAAAGTAGTGTCGTTACCATATAAAACCAAAGTTTCTTAACTCTCGACCAATCACCGGCCGAGAGTTTTTTCAATTATTTTAAAATTCCCCCTTGCCTTGAAGCATGGATGAAGGTCTAAACTCCTAATCATTCACTTAAAGACGAGGAGCAAATACACATGGCAAAGCAAAAACGATTTGACTGGATTTTACTGGTCATCTTAATGAGTTACTTCATGATTCTCTTGGACAATTCAATCATCTTTACGGGGACGGTCAAAATCGCCCAGGATCTTCACCTGAACCAAGCGACATTGTCTTGGGTCAGTAGCGCCTATTCGCTGACGTTCGGCGGTTTTCTTTTGTTAGGTGGCCGCGCCGGTGACTTATTTGGCCGGCGGCGGGTCTTTCAGTTAGGGCTGATCATCTTTGGGCTGGGGTCGCTGATCGTCGGCCTAGCGGTAAATGCACCAATGATTATTGCGGCGCGCGCCTTTCAGGGAATTGGGTCAGCCATCCTGGCGCCCACGACGCTGGCCATTTTAATGGACACCTATGGAGGGGCCGAACGCACCAAGGCGATTGCGTATTACGGCGCCATGGCCGGCATCGGTGCCAGCGTGAGTCTGGTGATTGGTGGCGTCTTCGCCAGTCTATTGACCTGGCGAGTCGGCTTCTTCATCAATGTGCCGATCAGCATGTGGATGTTCTACCTGGCCGTTAAGCACCTGAGCAAGGACAGCGGTCAGACTGGTAAATTGGATTGGGTGGGCACCCTCAGTTCCCTGATTGGGATGAGTGCGCTGGTCTACAGCATTGTCGGCGATTGGGCCCAGCTGCCAGCGCTGGTGATTGCCGTGCTCTTCTTGGCCGGTTTCATTTTCCAAGAGCACCGCACGGGCCAACCGATCATGCCGCTGCGTTTATTCACAGACCGCGAGCGCATCGGTGCCTATATCGGCCGTTTCCTGTATCTGGGTGCCATGATGGGCTTTTGGTTCATCACGCCCCAGCTGATGCAAAATCAACTTGGCTTTTCGGCCTTGATGGCGGGGGTGGCCTTCTTCCCACTGACCATCGTCAACTTTATCGTCGCCCTACAAGTGGCCCGGTTAACGGCGAAATGGGGGAACGGTGGCTTGCTAGTTGGTGGCATCGCGCTGACTGGGGCGGGGATGCTCTGGTTGAGCTTCTTCACGCCGGCAGTGGGGTACTGGTGGGGCATTGCCGCGCCAATGCTCGTGATTGGTTTGGGTCAAGGCCTGTCGCTGAGTCCCTTCACGGCGGCCGGAGTCGCCCACACGCAGGGCGCTGACGCTGGGGCCGCTTCCGGCGTGGTCAACGTGATGCACCAAATCGGTGGCTCCGTTGGGCTGGCCATCTTGGTGACCGTGCAGGATCTCTTCGGCGACCAAGTCGTGGGTTTCCAACACGCGATTTTAATGGGTGCCATCCTACTGGCTGTAGCTTTGGTCGCGGCGGCCTGCCTGATTGTACCAGGTGAACGGCAAAAATAATTTCAGAAAAGGCCTTGCCTTGAAGTAACTGCAAGAGTCTATATTAAGGGCATCAACAAATGAACTGGAGGAATTTATCATGACAAACGTTTTAATTATTGGGGCAACGGGTTCCGTGGGTAGCGTTACCCGTCAGTACTTCTTAGACCATACGGATGATCAGTTGACCTTGATGGCACGCAATACCCGTCGCTTAGGCCAACTGTCAGACCGTGAACGCGCAGTTACGGGGAGTGTTACGGGCACAGCAGCGTTGACAGCGGCTCTCAAAGGCCAGGATGTTGTTTTCGCCACGCTGAGCGGGAACCTCGCTGGGATGGCGAAAAGTCTAGTCGCTGCCATGGATGAGACGGGCGTCAAGCGCCTCCTGTTCATCGCTTCAATGGGGATCTACAACGAAATTCCAGCTAGCGTGGGCGCCAGTGGCAACTTGGCTACTAACCCGATGCTCCAGGGGTATCGGAACGCCGCCGACGTGGTCGAAGCGTCTGATTTGAACTATACGGTCATCCGGCCCGGCTGGTTTGACAACGGCAACGATACCGACTATCAGGTGACTAAGAAGGGCGAACCCTTCGGTGGCCACGATGTTTCGCGGAAGAGTATCGCGGATCTAGTCGTCCGGTTGGCTCACGATGAAACGTTGGGGTCACGCGATAGCTTGGGGATTAACCGGAAATAAATGTATACAGATAAAGACTTTCCAAAAAATCCCACCACAGGCGGGATTTTTTAGTACTAGGCCAGAGCCACAGCTGCCGCATGAATGTATTGCACGCTGTTGATGACCAAGGGAAAGCCGATAACCGGGACCAACTGGTAGAGAGCCTCGAGAATCGTCTGCGCTGAAATGCCTTGGCGTTGGGCCGCGATAACGTGTTGCGGCAACATGGCGGGTGTGTGCTGGACGGTCAGCGTGATGATAGCAATCAAGCTGGCCTCGCCAGGTGCGATGGCTGCCGGGGCCGCATCAATAGCCGTCATCAGCCGGTTGACGATTTGTGCTAAGTCCGGGTCGTCGGAAAAGTAGGTGGCGAGTAGGTGTTCATTTTCAGTCATTGTGAGGACTCCTTATTGTAGATTCACCTTTCAGTGTACCGGTTGGACAGCATAAAGGATAATACTTAGTCTTTATGGCCGTCTAAGAGAGAGGGCCATCACAAAATATTTGTCAAAGTGGCTTGCCTTGAAGTAACTGCAAGGGACTAAAGTAAATGCATCAAATGAAATCGCGTTGAGAGGAGATTTTTTAAATGAATACTGAGATGTTACAACTTTACCGCGACTACAACGTCGCCATGGCAGCAGACGATACGGTGGCGCTGGATCACCTGCTGGGACCAGACTTTACGTTGACCCACATGACGGGGGTCGTGCAGCCCCGCGCCGAATGGCTAGCCGAGTTAGAACATGGGACCATGCATTACTTCTCCTCGGTCGAGGACCACGTGACCATGCAAGCGACCGCGACAGGCTGGCAGGTAACCGGGCAAAACCGCGTTGTAGCCAGCATTCATGGTGGGGGTAAGTACGAGTGGCCGTTAAACACAGTTATGGCGGTGGCCCGGATTGACGGCCGGTGGCAGATCTTATCGGCGGTCGTCACAACGTATTAGGAGGTTAGTAAAAATGAGTGTATTTGAAAATTTACGGCGCGGTCAGGCCTATGATATCCATGACTCAGAATATTTAAAAGAAGTTCATGGTGAAATTGACCGGTCAGACGATCTGTAATTTCAGATTAATCAAACCAATCCCAAATACAAGCAACGAATCATAGACTTGGAAAACACGTTACTCCACGGGCAAATGGCCGATGGTACCTTCTTCACGCCGCCGATGCACATCGACACGGCCAGCCGGGTCTTCCTGGGTAAGAATGTGTATGCCAATCATGGATTGACCAGGATGGCAGCGGGGACAATCACCATTGATGATGGCGTCATGATGGGACCGGAGGTGGGTTTCTTCACGGTTAATCATGAGCCGAAAAACATTCGGACCATCTTGGCTAAGGAGATTCACATCAAGCGCAATGCCTGGATTGGCGCCCGCGTCAGCATTTTACCAGGCGTGACGATTGGGGAGAATGCGATTGTCGGGACTGGTGCTGTGGTCACCAAGGACATTCCCGATAACGCGGTTGCCGTGGGCGTGCCAGCCAAGGTCGTGAAGACGCTGGATTAGGTGGAGATGTTTCATGTGAAACACCGGTAGATGCGAACGACCTGAATGAAGTAAATTTTTGCAATTTTTAGAATAATCATTCCAACATTTGATTTTGGAATGCTGTTTTGAGCTTTTGAAGAAAAATCATTCAATGGCCAAATAAATAGCGCAGACCCACCACGGATTTCCCGCCCGGTAGATCTGCGCTATCTTATTTTAATCGGTTGTATTAGATGAATTGAATCAACGACATCAAGACTGGTACCACCACAATGAACAGCACCGTACTGGTCGTGACCACGTTGGTGGCAT
The DNA here is from genome assembly GCF_024718525.1 of Levilactobacillus yiduensis. NCBI lineage: Bacteria > Bacillati > Bacillota > Bacilli > Lactobacillales > Lactobacillaceae > Levilactobacillus > Levilactobacillus yiduensis. Next base: position 21,076 of record NZ_JAMXAZ010000027.1, on the reverse strand, counting down.
AGGCCACGTCACCGTGGGCTTCGTTGGCCAGGATAGGTAAGACGGCCAACATTGGTGTAGCGGATTGGACGATCAACGTTTGCGAAGCCATGCTGGGGAAGGTGGCGCCAAAGTGACCGGCTGCCAGGAGCACTGCCACCATCAGGATAGGGGACAGGACAAACCGGCCCAGCAGAGCGACGATGGTGTCGCGGTCAAAATGAATGCTCTTCAAGCCGGCATCGGCTAGGACAATCCCGATGTAGACCAGGGACAGTGGCGTCACCAAGTTGCCGACATAGGTCAGCGTGGAGTTGATGAAGCTGACCTTGAGCACGGGGATGTTTAGCAGCAAGAAGACCAATGCGACCAGGAAGCCGACCAGCGGCATGGGGATGACCTTTTTCCAATCGATGTGGTTGTGGTGCTTTTCCTTGGGCTTGGTCGGGTCATCGTTGGAAATCAAGAAGACCCCAAACGCCCAGGTCGAGACCGTGTTCACGATGTAATAGACTAGAAAGTAGGTCATGCTCTGGTCGCCAAACAGCGCGATGTTCAGCGGTAACCCAATGAAAATCGTGTTGGCGTTGACGATGGCATTGACGAAGATTCCTTTCCGGCCCGGCCGCACGTGCATGATTCGTACCAGAGCGAAGGCAATTAGGTAGCCGATGATGACGGCTAGAAACGCATACCCCAGGTACCCGGAAAAAGAAACCAATTGCCCCCGCGTCAGCCGGCTCAATACCGACACGAAGATGGACGCGGGAAGGGCAATATTTTTGATGAGCTTAGAAATGATACCGCCAAATTTGTCATCAAACCAGCCTTGCCGCCGCAGGACAAAACCTAAAATCATAATTAAAACGACGACAAGGACACTTTGAATAGAGTTCCACAAAACAGCCATGGAAGTGATGCCTTCTTTCTGAAAAATTAGTCTCATAATAGTGGCTGGTTAATCGAGCCAAGCGCGCCAATCAAAATGGCTAATGACCAGCGACTTTTAACCGGGCATTAGTATTGTACGGTTTTCGGTTAACCAGCTGAAATAACACTGATAATAACAACGTACCAGTAGTGAATGGGCTGAACCCATAGCTACTGGTACGTTTTCGGATAGATTGAATTGTTAACTTAAAGGGCGAACGGTAAGGCGGCCAGCACGGACTAGCTTGCGTGCAACGATTAATTTTGTCGCCAAAACCACAAATTAGTTCCGGTAGGCGGGAACCCACTTCATGTCAGCGACGGCCTGCTTGGCGTCAGTGATTGGTTCCTTGTTCAAGCCTTGGTCCAAGACGCTTTGGGCCACGACTTCTGCCAGCTTTTGGGAGAAGGACGTCAGTTGTGAAACGGGTGGCAGGACGGCGGCACCCGGTTGTGTTGGGTCGACCAGACCACCTAAGGCGTGGCAAGCTGCGGAGAGCGTTTCGCCGTTCAAGACCTTAGCCGTTGCTGCAATCAGACCGAAGCCCAGACCGGGGTACATCAAGGCGTTGTTGCCTTGGCCAATGTGGTAAGTCGTCCCCTGGTAGTCCACGTCGCCAGCCGGAATCCCGGTCGCGATGAGGGCCTTGCCATCGGTCCATTTGATGAGGTCGGCAGCGGTGGCTTCGGCTAATTTCGTCGGGTTCGACAGCGGGAAGATGATGGGCCGTGGGGTGTGCGCCGCCATGTCCTTGACGATGTCTTCGGTAAAGGTCCCGGGTTGCGTCGAGGTCCCAATCAGAACGGTGGGGTGAACGGCCTTGACCACAGCGGCCAGGTTCGTCAGCTCATCGGCGTTGGCAAACTCGGACCGGTCCCGCGTGAACGGCTTTTGAGCGGCAGTCAGATCTGGCGTGTCGTTAAACAGCAGGCCTTGACGATCGACGGCGTAGAAGTGTTGCCGCGCTTCGTCTTCAGAGAGACCGGCGCGTTGGAGTTCGTCTAAAATTTGGTTGGCAATGCCCATGCCGGCGGTCCCGGCGCCAAAGGTCACGAACTTTTGGTCCTTGATGTCTTCCTTAGAAATGTTGAGGGCGCCCAGAATGCCGGCTAACACGACCATACCAGTCCCTTGAATGTCATCGTTAAAAGTTGGAAATTGGTCCTTGTACTTGTCAAGAATGACCTGCGCGTTGGCCCGACCGAAGTCTTCCCAGTGCAGCAGGGATTCGGGGAACAGTTTACGTTCGGCGGTGACAAATTTATTGATCACAGCCAGGTAGTCGTCACCGGCCAACCGCCGATGATGGTTCCCCAGGTACAGGGGGTCGTCCAGTAATTGCTGGTTGTTGGTCCCGGCATCAATACTGACGGGCAGTACTTGAGCGGGGTCGATGCCAGCAGCGGCCGTGTAGACCATCAACTTGCCGACCGCGATGTCGACGCCGTTGACGCCCCAGTCGCCCATGCCTAAGATCCCTTCCGCATCGGTGACGACGACCAGGCGGATGTCCCGGCCGTTGGCGGCATTCTTCAGGGACGCTTCGATGTTGTCGGGGTCATCCACGGAAATGAAAGCCGCGTTTTGCGGGTCAGTGAACAGGTGGCTGTAGTCTTCGATTGAATCAGCCACCGTGGGGTCATACACGATCGGCATGAATTCCACCACGTGCTCGTCCATCAGCTTGAAGAACAGCGTCCGGTTCTCGTTGAACAGGGTCATCAAGTAGATCCGCTTTTCCAGATTGCTAGGCTTGCTTTGGTATTGTGCGTAGGCCTGCGTTGCCTGTTCATCTAGCGTTTGAACGTGACTCGGTAAGGTGCCGACCAGCCCCAAAGCCTGGCGTTCAGCGGTCGTGAAGGCCGTGCCCTTGTTTAAGAATGGGTTATTTAAAATAGAATCTGCTGTTTTCATCATAAGATTCCTCCAATTTGGTTTGCGTTAACTTTACAAGACACAGTATAAAAGGCGCATAGACGTATAGTCAAATGTAGCAGTCATTATAAAAATAATTTATAATGGTCTCATAAATGGCGTTATTAGGAGGACTTGAAATGAATACCAAGGACCTAGCTTATTTTAATCAATTAATTCGAGTGAAAAATTTTTCCAAAGTCGCGCAGGCCTTCAATGTGACCCAGCCAACCATCACCATGGCCATCAAACGGCTGGAAGCTGAATTCCAGACCAAGCTGGTCTTGCGCGACCGTATCCACAACGAGCTGGTCGTGACGGCTAGCGGCCAGCAACTGGCCGTCCACGCCCAAACCGTTTTGCGTGAACTGGACCTGGCGCACCAAGAGATTACGCACCTGACCCAGGATCGCACCGTGTTGGGATTGCCACCGATCATTGAAAATTACTACTTTCCCCGAGTGGCGGCGCATCTGCAGGCCCAGGGGATGTTGGCCAATCTGCAAACGTTGGAAGGTGGGTCGGTATGGCTACGTAATGCGTTACGTGATGGCCGCGCGGACCTGGCATTGTTGGGGTCGACTGAGCCGTTATCGTACAAGACGTTGGTAGCCGAGGAATTCGACCGGCAGCCATTTAACATCTTCGTGGCGGCGACCCACCCACTGGCCAAGCGTAAGCGCATCTACTTTAGTGAATTGAAGGGTGAGAAATTTGTCCTATTTAATAGTAGCTTTGTCCATAATACGGCCTTCAATACATTAACGCGACGTAACCATTTCCGGCCAGAGGTGGTCTTTCGGGCCAACGACACTCACGTCATCATGAACCTGGTTGCGGCCAACGTGGGCGTGACCTTTCTCACGGATATTGTTGACCAGCATCGCCAAGACGTGGTGCGTCTGGAATTGTTAGACGACGAGCAGCCGGAATTTATTTCCAGCATCGTCACCCGCACGTCCCACGTCTTGACGCCGACGCAAGAGCAGGTGCTCGCGGTCTTGCGGTCGACGTTGGGGGATGACTGATTTTTTGTTCAGTATACTGAAAGAAAACCAAAAATTTGGAGATTTATTCAGTATAATGAAAGAAACCTAGAAATTTGTGATTTTTATCCATTATAATAGAAGAAATTAGAAAATTTTAAAGTTTATACGTTATATGAAACAAAAGTAACTAATTTTAGCTTTTTGTATAGTATACTGAAAGAAAACTGAGGAGTGTTCAATCGTGGTAGTCCGCCAACTTTACCTAAATCGTTTGAAAAAGTATCAAGATACAGAATTTGTTAAAGTCATTACCGGCGTGCGACGGTCGGGGAAGACTTACGTATTACGCATGTTTCGCGACTATTTAAGGGATAGCGGTATCTTGGCGGAACAGATCGTCTTCTTAAATTTTGAATCCATGAAATACAGCTCGCTACTCACTAAAGAGGCGCTTTATCAATACGTGACTGATCGGGTTGTTCCTGGTAAAAAGATGTATCTGTTCTTTGATGAAATCCAACGCGTCAATGGTTGGGAAGACGCTATCAATAGTTTTCGAGTAGATTTTGATGTGGATATTTACGTTTCGGGGTCCAATGCCTCCCTATTATCCGGTGAGTTGGCAACGCTATTGACGGGGCGGATGGTGGAAATTCCAGTCTATCCGCTGTCGTTTAAGGAATTTATGGCATTTACCCAGACGACTAAAAACCCTGACCTGGCGTTTAATGACTATGTCACGGAGGGGGGCTTTCCAGCGGTGGCGCTAGTGGATGATTCAGAAGTCAAGCGCAGCGTCTTGGATGGTATCTATAGCTCAATTCTGTTGCGCGACGTGAATGAGCGAGCGGCGGTTAGAAATGACACGCTGTTGACCCAGGTGGCGGCCTACTTGCTGAGTGAAATTGGCAACCCAATTTCTGGCAATAAAATTGCGGGGGTCTTGAAGAATGACGGCTGGTCCAAGGTAGGGGTTTCCTCGGTGTTGCGATACATGCAGCTGCTGAGCGATGCGTTCATTTTTTATCCAGCTAGGCGTTACGACTTGCGGGGGAAGAGTTATTTGCGGTCAACGGCCAAGTACTATGCTGTCGATACAGGATTACGCAACGTTACGCTGAACCGAAACTATCAGGATAATTTTGGCCACCAAATTGAAAACATTGTGTATCTGGAATTGTTGCGGCGCGGCTACCGGGTGGATGTCGGTAAATACGAGACCCAAGAAATTGATTTCGTGGCACGCCGAGGATCTGAAGTGGCCTACTATCAGGTCACCAGACAGATGCCCGCGGCAGATAATCGAGAAATTGGGAATCTTCAAGTACTGGCGGATAATTATCCTAAGACACTAATCACCGCGAACCGTATGGATGTTGGCGAGGTTGCGGGAATTCCTATCGTGCATATTGTTGATTGGCTTTTAGGCCAGGACTGTTCTATTTAGGCTAAGCATCTTTTTTAAGCGCATAAGGTTTCACAACCAATGAGTGTGTTTCAGGCACTTTCGTTGATGTTACTGCTCGGCACGTTTCTAATAGCGTTGCTGACGTACATTGACAAACGCAAATAAAAAAGCCGCCCCCACAATAACTTTGGCGAGTTAAGGGACGTCTAAAATATCGTTCAGTTTCTAGTCACCGTCTTTGAAGCGGTCTGCTGTGGAAGGGCCTGGTGTACAATCACCGGGCCTTCTCGTTCACCCTATTTATAATATCATGGATATAATTATTCAATCAACAATTGTCTTTCAGACAAAAAATTTCCGATAATTCTTACTATAATTACATTACATATAGTGTAATTATAGTAAGTGTGGAGAGGGTGTGATAAGGATGAATGGTAAAGAAATTATAGAGCCGAAATAAACCCACTAACAGCGATTGTCACGCTAGCAGGTTCAGTGATTAACCTGATTGCCGTTGCTACGGCTACACGAAAGCCGAAACGGCACCACAGGAAACGTAAATAGAAGCAATGAGCGGGCGGCAACCCGCTTATTGTTGTACAATATTATAACATAAAGGGAGTGGAGGTAATGACACATATAATTTCAATTACAGCTTTGGGACTTTCTATCATTGGCTTACTACTGGCGATTTATAATTTAGTTAGGGTAAGTCACAATGGCAAAGAATGAGTACACTGAGGTACGTGCCAAGGCCAATAAGGAATGGGACGAAAAGAACAAAGAACGAACACACTACCTTCGATCCCAATCTAGCGCACGTAGTTTTATTCGCACTAAGGCGACAACTGACGACCTACAAGAACTTAGAGAACTACTTGACCAACGGGAAGCTGATTTAAAGTAATAACAATAAACCGCCCTGCCGATTAATAGGGTGGTTTTTAATACTTTTAGGCTTGCGTTATACTGTCCAGTAAGGAATTATATTAGGGGGTAATTGTTTGTTTAAAATGGGAAGTAAGAGCGCGGTATTATTAATGCTGCTAGGTGCTGCTGCTGGTAGTCTAGCTGTTACCAATGCCAGTGCAAACAGTAACGTGGATATCCTTGTAAACAAAATTAATATTAATAATCTTTTCAATGTAAACACAGTGTATACGGGCGGAATAGGTGTTACGGAAAACAATAATGGTATTTCGATATATAATCGCTTTCAAACCTACAAAATAAAGCGTTCATTAAAGGTTACTAATGAATACAAGCATAAAACAGCAACACTACCAAAAGGATCAGTTGTTACCGGATATAATGACGGCCAAGGAAATTTGGTTAACATTGACAATACAACCTTGAGTATTAAAAACCAATCCCGAGTTCGCAAACTAGGAAATTGGCATTACAGCTATCCGAGCGTTAAAGAAAACAATGGTGCGGCCAATAAGTATGTCCGAAATACGGCATTTTCTTATAATTCTTTGGCTAGTGTTCCTATGCTATCAGTAAAAACGTCAAAGGCTCAGGTTGATGGTGCGACTTCGGAACTGCCATTCATATCAGTAACTGCTGATAAAAAGCTTGTTTACCACAAAACTGGCCAAACTTTTCGCGCAACTAGCTACGCGAAAATTAGCAAGGTAAAGCGCACTCATTCTATGATTACCTATTATCTGAATCGCCGGACTAGTGGTGTAACCACAAAGAAAGTAAAGGTTGGAAAGCATTACCGGTACAGAGTTAGCCTCAAATTAGCTGGTAGTTTCCAAAGCGGTTACAATGGTGACCGCGGTGCGTATAATTTAAACGTCAAAAACGGTAAGCAGGTATTTTTCTTACCAATTGACATAAATTCACCCGTTGAGTCACAGCTAGATTTGATAACAGGATATGAGACGGTTAGTGCTCACGACAAAAAAATAAGTGCTGCCTATGTTCAAGGGTTGTACTAAAAAAGACACCTCGATGGGTGCCTTTTTACTAGCAATTTCACGGCTGCAACCGTACCACCTGTGTCGCCACATCAGCGATAAAGTCCTGGTCATGCTCAACCAAGAGCAGTGTCGGCTGCGCTTGCGTGAGCAGGGTGGTCAGCTGATCTTGGTTAAATACGTCTAAGTAATTTAACGGCTCATCCCAAATGAAGAGGTTGGCCGGCGTCATGAGCGACTGGGCGAGTTCGACTTTTTTCTGCTGGCCCAGGCTCATCTGGTCGATGGGCGTGGCAAATACGTCACGGGGGAGGCCCAGCTTCTTCAGGGTATTCAACAGATCACGGTAGTTCAGGTGACGGGCCGTAGCAAATGCCGTCAGCGAGCCGTGTTCGGCGGTCAACTGGCGGGTCACGCTCAGGGTTAACTGCGGATGCATGGTGGCGAGCCCGGTGTGGTGGCCGGTGAAGGTGCCTCGCAAATACTGAATGAAGGAGGATTTGCCACAGCCGTTGGGGCCAACCAGGGCGAGCCGGTCGCCGGCATTGAGGTCAAAAGAAATCGGCTGAAATAGCTGGCGGTCGCCATACCACAACGAAAAATCAGCGACGTGAATCAATGGTTGGTAGTGCGTGGGCACCGACGTCAAGGAAAGTGGGGCCACGTGCTCGATGTTTTGTCGTAGTCCCTCGGTGGCTTGAAGTTCGCGGTCACGGCGGCGTTCGAGGTTCTTGGCGCGTTTCATCATCTTGGCCGGTAGGGTGCTGGCCCCGGCCGCTTGCCAACCACTATTCTTTTGGTGCGGGTTGCCGTGCTTGCGGCTTTCGGTGACCTGCGCCCAGTTGGTCCGGTCGACGGCCACTTGTTTCAGGCGGTCGGCTTCCTTCTTTAATTTGGCGTCCTGCTGGGCTTCAAAGGCATCCTGGCGTTGTTTTTGGTCCTCGTAAACGGCGAAATTTCCCTGGTAGAGGCGAATTTGTCGGCGTTCAATGGCCAGGGTGTGGTCGGTGACCTGATTGAGAAAATGGCGGTCGTGACTGACCACGATGAAACCGCGGCGCTGGCGTTTGAGATAGGCCGCGACCTGTTGGCGACTAGGTAGGTCCAGGTGATTGGTGGGCTCGTCAATTAAAGGCAAGGCGTTTTCGTCGGCAAATAAGATAGCGAGTAGCGCCTTGGTCTGTTCACCACCAGACAGCGCGGCAAACGGCTGAGTCAAGCGCGTGGGGGCCAACTGGAGCTGACGGAGTTCCCGTTCTAATTGCCAGTCGGCGACGCCCGCAATGTCCTGGAGAGCGGTCATTGCCGGTAAGCCGGGGTCGAGTACCGCGGCGGGAAAATACGTATAGGGCGTGGTACTGGTGATTTGTCCCTGGTAGGGGTAGTGGCCTTGTAAGAGATTGAACAGCGTGGTCTTCCCCCGCCCGTTGCGACCGACCAAGCCGAGTTTCCAGCGGGTATCGAGGTTTAAATCCACGTGATCAAAGAGTAAGTCGGTGTTCGACGCAAAGCCGAAGGTCAATTGGTGCAATGAAATTTTGGGCATACTGTGAGACTTCCCATCTAAGTTGGCTAGGTTTCCGCAATAATGGGGTGTTCTGTGTTAGGTTCTTCACGTGAATCGCATTCTTTCAATTAGTGTGGGGATGGGTAACCCATCTTAAAGTAAATTTTAAATTAAAATTTGATTAAAATCAATCGAGTTGTATCAGAATCTGGCGGTTACGCCGCGGTCAAGATCAAGCGGTAGCCTCAGAACCGTTACGCCAGCCAATGCCGTACAATAAAGGGGTGACCGCGGCGGAGCCCGCACCAGTGAATTTGGTTTTTGTTTTTCTTTAATTTTCACAGAATATTTGGTATGCTAGTCGGATACTGAAAAAAGCTCGGGCGACTATCGGAGTAGGCCTGGAGGGAAAGTGAGTTATCATGTCCGCAATGTACTTGAAGGGCCTGCTGTTGAGCCTGGCTCTGGTATCCTCGATTGGGATGCAAAATTTATTCGTCTTTAACAATGCCATTAACCAGCCATTGAAGCGGGCCTGGCCCGTCACCATCATGGTCTGGTTCGCCGATACGGCGTTAACGTTAGCCGCCTTCTTCGGCATGGGCGCCATCATCAGTTCCCATGAAATGTTCAAGCTGATCATCATGTTCTTAGGGGGCCTGCTGGTCATCTGGATTGGTTTTGGTATTCTGCGCTCGGCGGCCAGTTTTAAACTGGAAAGTTCCAACACGCCGCTACCAATGAAGAAGTCGTTGGTCAACGCCTGGGTCGTGACCTGGGCCAATCCACAGGCCATCATCGATACTAGTCTGATGTTCGGGGCGATGCGGGGGTCCTTGGCAGATACGGAAGTGACGCCATTTATTACGGGGGTCGTGTCGGCCACGGCCATCTGGTTCTTCGGTATTACGTTGATCTTGGGCCTGCTCAAGGAACGGTTGCCACAAAAGTTCCTGATGTGGGTCAACATCGTTTCCGGAGTCATCGTCATGGTATACGGGGCTTACCTGTTGTACCAGGCTGTGATGATGGTGATTTAGAAAAATATTTATGGGAGCACACTGGCATTGGCTGGCGTGTTCTTTTATTTTATTCAAGTGGATTGTTAATGCCAAGCGGCCCTGCTAAGATAATGGCAAGGCATGAAAGGAGACTCGCTATGAAGACAGCACAAATCTTAAATGTTCTCCGCACCGCCGCCGTGGCGGATGCCCTGGGCGTCCCGGCGGAAATGAAAATTCGCGGTAGTTATCAGCTAACTGGGATGACGGGCAATGGTAGCTGGCCGCAGCCGGCCGGAAGTTGGTCTGATGACACCTCAATGACATTGTGTTTACTGCAAAATATTTTGGAGCAAGGAACTTATGAGGACTTACTAGATAAATTTGAACACTATATGATGTTTGGTGACTGGACGCCGCGCGGAATCGCTTTTGATGTTGGCCACACCTGTGCGCATGCCGTTCGCCAGCACGCCATCAATCACGTTCCTGCTCAGCAATGTGGGGATGCGGCCGAGAATGCCAACGGCAACGGTGCGCTGATGCGAATTGCACCGCTGGCATTTGTACTGGCCAACCAACCCAGCGTGGCAGCGCGCTTTGCAATCACTAAAGCCTACACGACGCTGACGCATGGGCATCCAAGGGCAGTCGTGGGAAGCTTTATTTACCTGGAATTGTTGCATGAATTATTAGCAGGGCAGAACCTGGTCGCCGCGTTGGCCGCTGTGAAAGTCACGCTCACGGGGTTGAATCCGGATTCAGCGTATGCGCTGGAAGTCCCGGCCTATCAACGATTGCTTACTGAAAATTTCCAGAATTGCCAGCTAGCTGATATCCGAACCTCCGGCTACGTCGTCGACACACTAGAGGCGGCCGTGTGGGTGGCCTTGAACGCGACCGACCTGCGTACGGGACTTCTGCAAGCGGTCAATCTGGGCGGTGACGTCGATACGATTGCAACAGTAGCTGCACCGTTATTGGCAATAAGCCATCCCGAGCAACCCGTTCCGGCAGACTGGTGGCAGGTCATGATCAACCGACCACTGCTGGATCAAGTGATGGTGCCGTTCGCACAAAAATATGGCGATTAAAATGGGGAGTGGGCCAAAAGGCGGTTAGCCGGCGAGCATTAAGGCTGATAAGCGGAACCAGCTGCCTTTTGGCCCAGGTTTCAACACCAGATATTCGGAGACGCAAAGGGCCTGAGACTTTTTGTCCCAGGCCCTTTGTGATGCTATTTATCTTTCGGTCGAAACGGCAGCACGTTTCCGGTATCATCCGGGTCGCCGCCCATGTCATCAAACATGGCTTCCATAAATTTGTCAAATTCTGCTGGCGTATCCGGCACGTCTGCCGCCGCGGTTTCGTCTGGTTTCAGTTCCGTGTAAAGCTGGTGTTCCCGCGCGTACGCAAAGATGGTGTGCAGGGCCTTGAGGTCGGCCGGGTAGGCGTACAGGGCAAAGTTCAGGTTGGCTTCGTCGATGAAGTATTTAAAATCCCGCTTGCCCATGGCCATTTTGGCCGCCTGGTAGGCATCGTGCATGATGATGCCCAGGACCGAGTCCTTAAAGGTGAGATAGACCACGTCCTCATTGGCCGCCACATCGGTGAGGTCGGCCAGCGTAATTTGGTGGATTTCCCGCCGCCCAGACCGTGGATTCTTTCCGGATAGCTTGACGCGTTGGGCTGTGGTGGCGCGTTGCGGCGTCGCGGATTCAGGCGCCGCTTGCTGTAAGGACAGGTGTAAGAAGGCTTGGAAGGCCTGTTCGTCCGTCAAATGTAATTGGTCCCGCATCTCGCTGATCAACTGCCCGAGCACCTTACTGTAAGTCGCGGGATCTTTCATGACGGCCGCAGTATTGGTCGCTTTGACCCACGGTTTGCCATCGCCCCCAACCCCGATCGTGAAGAGGGGAAATCCATCAACTGCCATATTTTCCTCCTGTGAAAATGCATTTAGTGCCTATAGTATACCGTAATTTGGGGGAAGCTGGACGTACGCGCTAGAAATTGTTCCATGTGAAACACCCCCGAGATACGGTATCATGGAGACAGATAGGAGTGATCACATGAACCTCGAAGAAAAATTCACGTACATGGCTACTGGGAAGCCTTATGACGACAGTGATCCCTTGCTGGTAGACGCGCGTGACCGGTCGACGGCCAAAACCAACGCGCTCAATGCGGCGTCGACCATGGCTGACCGTGGCCGGTTGTTTCAAGCATTGGTGGGCAGCGCCGGCAGTGTGGTGACCCACGATATCCCGGCCAATGTGATTGCGGCGGGCAACCCGTGTCAGGTGCTGCGACCGATCACGGCAGCGGACAAGACGGACTTCGTGGGCCACGATTTCATTTGAGCACAATAACTAGGCCAATACCGATGAACAGTAGCGGCGACAGCCAGGCCCCAAATCGCGCGAAGAAGTGGCTGGCAATGGTGGACCGTGCCCAGTGGTGACTGAGAATGAGCCACAGGCCAATCATCGTGAGAAAGACCACCAGAACCACCACAAACTCAGGGGTGTTGAGGTGCGTGAAGTAGGGGATGTAAATGCTGAGGTTGTCGCCACCATTGCCAAGCGTCAATGACCAGACCAGCGGCAGGCTGACGGGATGCGTCAACGTGGGTGGGAGTTGCGCCACGCCGCGGTTATGCCACCAACGCGTGAGCCCGATGAGGCCAAGTGACAGTGGCACCAGCCCCAGCCAATGGACCAGACCACCGACGTTGTAGCGCAGGATGCCACGACTGACCAGCCAAGACACTAAGATGAGTGTGGAAATGCCCAGGTACTGGCCAATCACAACGTGCCGCTGCTGGGCTGGGGTGGCCGCGGCTAGCCAAAGTAAGAGTAAGACGACCAGGTCATCGGTATCGGTGACGAAAAAGATGCCCATGGCGGTCAAAATAAAGGATAGCGTACGACTCACCTTCCTTGGTGGTGCAAGATTACCTCCATTGTACAAGAAAATTAGGAGCGATAACCGGATTGCTTGAAAAATATTTAACAAGCAGGTAAGTTGGGTAACCGTGCGAAGAGGTAGGGGAAAACGAGGAGCCGGCATCAGCCAGATTTCCGCCTGCTCTGAGGAACGCCGTCGACCTGACCAACCCCTGCAAGTTAACGCTTATCAGTAACGTTGTGTTGGCTAGGAACTAGTTGACGGGTTAACCTACTGTCGGTGGTTAGGTCAATTATTGTTGACAAGCACGCCAGTAGCCGAGAGTCCGCCAAATATGGGTTCAGCCGTGGGAGTTATCTGAGCGGCATGAACCATGCCACTCAGATAACTGGCGTCTTTGAGACGTGCACTTCGGCTCAAAGGCGAGGTGTCGAGACCGCACTTTGGCTCGACCCGTCCGCCCACAGCGACCCGACCCATATTTGGCGGACGGTAGGCGACAGTTGAAACAAGTTTAAAAAATGAGCGCCTAACCGCAGTGGGTTAAGCGCTCAAAGTATTGTTCAAACAAATTTAGTCAGCTGGGGCCGGTTGGTTCTTGAAGACCAGCTTCTTAGATAAGAAGAAGTTCAAGACCAGCGCGATTGCGTGGCCGATGACCTTGGTCATGGTCCCGTTGGCGTTGAGCCAAGAGATCCCCAAGAACAAGATGACCGTTTCCAGCAGGAACGTGGCGACCCGGGTCATGTAGAACGTGCCCATTTCTCGCATGGGCTTGTCGGACTTGTGTTTGAACACGAAGGTCCGGTCGAGCCAGAAGGAGCATTGCACACTGATGACCCAGTCAATAAAGTTGGCCAATTGGTACTCGATACCAAAGGTGTGGTAGAACAGGTAGAACAACGTGATGTTGATGACTACCGAGATGGCCCCAAACAACAGGTAGCGGGCAGCTTGGCCCTGAACCTTGTCCTCGACTTGTTGGAGCTGTGCAGCGTATTCGTTTTCCGTTTCGGTTAACTCAGCTTCGTACTCTTCTTTCGAAGCCGGGTAGTGATCGTGACGTAAGGGTTGACTTTCCATAAATTTCGGAACCTTTCTGTGACGTTTCACTTAGCTGGGTGAAACCTTTTTGAAAACTCCCCGGGTCCCACCTGAGTTATGAAAACGTGTAATTGTCGTGCTAGCTTAATTATACCGTTTTTGGCTGGCACTGCAACGAGAATACCCTGGTAAATTTAAACGGTTAATCAGTCACGTAAGCGTGCTGATAGTCGGGGCTACCATTGAATTTGTTATAAACGATGCCCTTGATCTGGGGATTGACCAGCGTGTTGGTCCGCGCCTCGTACAGTGGGGTGACGGCTTGATCGGTCAAAGCGGTCTTGGCTGCCGTCAACAGGTCTTGATACCGTGCCGACCGGTTGAGTGCGTCGCTGCCTTCAGCCTTGGTGATGGCCTGGTCGTAGGTCTTGCTGTCGTAGTGCCCCATGTTAGAGTTGTTGGTCGACGCCAGAATTTGCAGGGACTGAATCGGGTCGGCGTTGTCCATGCTCCAGCCGGTCAGGTTCAGCTCGAAGTTCCCCTTGGAAACGTTGCTGAGCATGGATGGAAATGGCATCGCGGAGACGTGGATCTTTAAGCCGAGTTGACTACCCACCGTGCTTTGAATGAATTCGGCCACGTTTTGGGTGGTATCATCATCGCCACAGGTAATCGTGACGCTAAGGGCAGATTTTCCCAGCTGTTTCAAGGCGCGCCGGTAGTATTGCTTGGCTAGCGTCGGGTTGTAATTGGCGGTGTTCTTGACGTACGCATCGGTCGTGAAGTCCTTGCCTGTCTTGGCGTTGGTCATCATGTGGTGAATGGCAAAGGTCTGGGCGGGCCGTGAGCCGTTCTTCAACACCTTGTCAGCCAATTGTTGGCGATTGATGGCCAGCGAAATGGCTAGGCGCAGATCCTTGTTCGCCGCAATCTTGTTTTGTTGATTGTATTGGATAAAGCCAATTCGACCGGCCGCTAATGACTTGAGGTCGGGGTTGTGCTTGTTTTGCGTGGTTTGTTCACCATCCAGGGTGACAGCATCTAGTCGTTTAGACTGGTATAAGTTGTAAGCCGTCGAGCTGGTCTTGATGACCTGGTACTTGATGCTGTTGAGCTTGACGGTCTTGGCGTCAACGTAGGTCGGATTCTTCTTTAACGTCCAGCTGTCATTGGTTCCGTTCCAGTTCTTCAAGACGAATGGCCCGTTGTAAACGGTCGTGGCCGCCGATGACCCGTACTGCTTGCCGTATTTCTCGACGGCACGCTGGTTCAGCGGATAATAGGTGGTGCTGGCCAGCATTTGCTTGAAGTAAGAGGCGGGGCGGCTCAAGGTGATCTGCAATTGATACTTGCCGGTTGCCTTGACGCCCAATGTGTTCACAGCTTTTTTACCCGCCGCGATGGCACTAGCGTTCTTGATATTAGCGAATTGGTAAGTGAACTCCGACTTGGACTTAGGGTTGAGCGTCCGTTTCCAGGAATAAACGAAGTCCTGCGCCGTCACGGGAGCGCCATTGCTCCACTTGGCGTCGTGCCGCAGGTCAATCGTGTAGTGGTGGCCGCTGTCCGTGACCGTGGTCTTGGTGGCCAGGGCGTTTTGGGCCTGACTGTCAGCGTTCAGGCGATACAGGCCTTCGCCGACTTGACTCAAGGTGTTGCTAGAGACGCTGTCGGTAATCTTGGCGACGTCTAAGCTTGTGATGGGTGCCGTTTCGGATAGGCGTAATCGCTGGGCCACGGCCTTCTTAGTGGCTTGAGAGTGACCGGTCACGGCAAAGATCCCGCCGATTAAAATAATCCCGCCGCAAAGGGCAAGTGCTTTCTTGTGTTGTAATAAACTCATGATAATTTCCTCCTGATAGATTGAAGTTGTCGGTTAGAAAAGATAATGAGCGTTGCCATCGAATCATCATAGGTGAATCCCCCTCGGAAAAAAGTCGACAAAAAACCGCCCTCAACAGCCAATGTGTTAAGGACGGTTTTAACCGCGGTGCCACCTTAATTAGACGGGTCCCCAAAAGAGACCGCGCCCCTCTCCACAGGAAACTAACATTTCCCTGACAACTGACGTATGTCGCACGTCTTCCCGTACTAAAGGTTCGGGGAAGCCCTCGGTGGTCCATTTAACTATCTGCGTTCGGCCGTACTCTCAGCAACGACGGCTCTCTGCACGTGCACGATAATCTTGATCTCCACCTCAATGGTTTGTTTCGGACGATTTATTGAATTGAGGCTAGTGTACCCCTGGAAAGGGTGGGTGTCAACGGAAAATTGAAATTCGATTGTATTGATTATTAAATCAATATTAATAATCAACGTTTAATAATAGATTGATAACTCCCATCAAGCAATTGAAACAACGTCTCGCGGTCCGTATCCTGGTCCAGCACGATCGACAGCCAGTGCTCCTTGTTCATGTGGTAACCGGGCAAATAACCGGGCTTGCTGCGCAGGATGCCGCTCAGTTCCGGATCGACCTTGACATCTAGAACATCGATTTCTTCCTTGCCAGCCAAGCCGAGTTTCTCGCGGGGGACGTTCATGACCAGCCCGAACCATTTGCCCTGCCGGTTCTTGAGCGCGGCATAGTGGGGGTACTGCTTGAAGGTGTACTCAGGGGTAACGCCGTAATTATCTTCAGTGTAGGTAAAAATATCTTTGCGCGTGACCATGGTCAGCATCCTTTCTGAAAGCGCGTGATTACCTCTAGTATACAGCTCATAAGCACAAAAATAAGCAGGGCCCATCAATTGGACAGTGCTTATTTTAAGGTTAAATCGTTTATTTAGTTGTTGGTGCTTGAGGAGTTGGTGGTGTGGCCAATCCCGTCTTCAAAGCTGCGCCCACCGCGGGAATCTGGCCTAAGTCGGCCACGTGATCGTTCGGTACGACCACCACGTTGGCAGGGGACTTGGCCAGGTCGCTGAAGGCTGAGATCGACTGGTTCTCAAAGAATTCCTTGGTAGCCGATTCCAAACTGGAATTGACCGTGTCGATCCGGTACTTTTCGGCGTCGGCACGGGTTCGCGTAGCCGTGGCCTCGGCGGAAGCAGTGGCCATCAAGGCGTCGTTCTTGGCCTTGGTGGTCAGCTCGATGGACTTGGCTTCCCCTTCAGCCTTGGCGATGGCGGCGATCCGTTCCCGGTCGGCCGTCAACTGCTTGTCCATGGCGGACTGAATGGCCTTAGAAGGCGTGAGTTCGTCGATGTTGGTCCGATCAACGTTGATGCCGTAAGTGTCGGTCAAGTCGCCGATTGCTGTGGCGAGTTCCTGGTTGATCTTGGCCGTGGACCCCAACGCTTGGTTCAGGTCCATCCGGCCAATGATGTCGCGCAAGTGGCCCCGCACCAGTTGCGCCATGGATTCCACGGAGTCCGTGTTTTCGTATTGATACTTCACCGCGTTGGTCACGTGGTAGTTCAGCGTCAAACTGGCCGAGACGTCCGCGTTATCCTTAGTGATGACCGAATAGTTCGGTAAGGCCAGCGGCGACATGGCCAGGCTGACGGTCCGAATTTTTTGAATGCCGGGCAGATAAAAATGAATCCCGGATGAGACAGAGTGCTTGTACTTTCCCAGTGTTTCTACCAAACCGACGTTATTTTGCCGGACGATTCTAATCCCAAGCATACCAATTCCCCCTAGATCTTCTTCAATGTCAAAATATTCCCATGACTCTCGATGACCGTGTAAGTCGCAGTTGCGTCCGGTTTTTCTGGTGCCTCCAACAGGTAGCGGTAGTAAATACCAGCAACCAGGACCAGACCGGATTTCACGTCTAGTTCCTTCCCCGAAATGGCGCGGCCAATCAATTGGCGCTGCTCCCAGTTACCAGCTGGTGCCGCACGTGAGAGAACCTGTGAAATGTAGGCGTTGATGCTCCGTCCATCAGCGTCCGCTGCCGCGGCAACGCGTTCAAATAGGCTCTTGTCTAAGCGTAAGAGAAATCGTTTCTGTGGTTCCTTAGCCATGCAAACACCCCTTCCTGATGATAGCTTAATGATATCACGATGATATCACTTTTGCCAGCCCCATGAACGATTAATTGGTGGGGGATTGTTTGGCTTGGGTTCTTAGGTCCTGTAAATGTTGCAGGGCACCGCGTGTATCATCAAGAAAATTTACCGCAAAAAAGCACGATACCTCACAGGATACCGTGCTTTCGGATAACGCTTAAATTAAGTTATTTGCCAGGAATGTAGCTGTCATCAATGACCAGAACTGGCTTGATGGTCTTCCCGGAAACGGAGTCGGCGTTGGCTTCGTTGATTTGACTGAACTTGTAGAACTTTTCAGTCTTATCGAAGTCGAACATGCCCAGCTTGTAGAATTCAATCAAGCGAGGGATGTCGATTTGTGGAACGGAGTCGCCCATGTTAACCCCGATGACACTCTTGTCGTTGACACACAGGTCATTCCAAGTGTCGAGGTCAATGTGTTGGTCGGTCACAGCGATGGCTGCGGAGACCCCACCTTGTGCTAAGGCTTGGATGGAGTTGGCAATCACGCTGGAAACACCGGTCGTATCAACCGCGTAGTTGACACCGAAGCCGCCAGTTAAGTCTTGAACGGCCTTGACCACGTCGTCGACCTTCTTGCTGTTGATGACGTCAGTAGCGCCGAGTTCCTTGGCTAATTCCAAACGAGAATCAACGATATCAATAGCAATGACCTTGGTGCAACCGGAGATCCGGCCAGCCATCATGGCAGCCAACCCAACGGCACCGGTCCCAAAGACGGCGATGGTGTCACCAGGCTTTGGCTTCAAGGTGTTCAGGACAGTCCCCGAACCCGTGACATAGCCACAGCCCAGCGGTCCGAGCTTCCGTAAGTCTAAGTCCTTGTCGACCTTAACGGCGTTCCGTTCACGAACGACCGTGGTCGAGGTAAATGAACTTTGGTCGAACATGTCGGCAACCTTGTGGCCGTCTTCAGTGAAGTGTGCGGTCCCATCTGGACGAACACCAGAGAGGTTGTTAGCCGCGTAGTTTTCACATTGCGTTGGCTTGCCGGCCAGACAGCTCTTGCAGTTTCCACAACCGTAGAAACTCAAAACAACGTGGTCACCCGGCTTGAATTGGGTAACTTCTGGTCCAACCTTTTCAACGATTCCAGAGCCTTCGTGACCTAACACGATAGGGTAGTCGATGGTCGCAACCCCGGAACGCAGGGCTTCATCGGAGTGACAAATCCCACTGGCAACCATGTGGACTTGGATATCATCCGCACCCATGTCAGCCAGTTCAACGTCATCACGAATTTCAAAATCAGCATTTTGCTTATCAACAACTGCAGCTTGAATCTTCATAATCGGCACCTCGGTTTAAAAGTTATTTACACTTGATAATTATTACACAACTAGAGAGAAAAGCAAGCGCTTTCATGAAAACGATAAGTTTCGGTATAGCCTAACAAACCGTTGTCGTTGCTGTTATGGCGCCTATTGTTAACACCTGACTCCAAATTTAAAAATTGGTAACGCTTTATTTCACATGCATCGTTTAGCCAACGGAATAAGGGACCGTGACCAGCGCCACCGCCCCTCGTTCGTCGCGTTGAAATGACTGACAAAGGTATACGGATATTGCTGGCCGCCTGCCGTTACCCAAAATTGCGCTGGAACGCGGTGGGCGGATCGGTCGAGCCAAGGGGCGGTCTCGATCTCGCTTTGAGCCGATTGACCCGTCTCAAAGACGCCAGTTCCCTAACCGACTTGAGACCATGCCGCAAGGGAACTTCCACGGCTGAGCGCAATTTTGTGTCACTCTCGGGTTATACTGATTCTGGCCATCCGTAAGTCACTATGGCCATGAATGCGGACGGCACGAGCATGAAGTATTTTGACAATCGTGCCGGAGGTCGTCAGGGGTGGAACCAGCTGTGTCGACGGTGTTACCTGGCGTGGTTTGCCAGGTTACAGCGTGGGGCGACTTGAGAGACTCGTGGTTTTGGCGAGGCTTTCAAGCGAACCGGAAGCCCGCACCTGGGCTGGAGGTGTCCCCCATAGCAGGTGGAACCCCTGGCAGCCGCAAGCAATGGGAACCACTAGCCTTGAGTCTTCTCTGGGTGGCCTTGGAGGTAGATGACGTGGGTGTTGAGGAATTCTTCGATTCCGTGCTTCCCGTCATCGCCGCCGATTCCGGATTCTTTCCAGCCGGAGTGAGAGCCGTTCATGGCTTCGAAGTTGAAGCGGTTAATGTAAGTTTCACCATCTTCGAGCTCGTTGGCAGCCCGCATGGCATTTTCAATGTTTTCGGTAAAGATGGAAGAGGTCAGGCCAAAGTCACTGTCGTTGGCCATGTCGATGGCGTCGTCCAAGGTCTTGAAGGTCAAGACTGGCAGAACGGGGCCAAAGATTTCATCTTGCACGATTTCGGAATCTTGCTTGACGTTGGTAATGACGGTTGGTTCGTAGTAGAAGCCGTTGGCAATCTTAAGGGTGTGGCCACCGGTAGCTAATTTGCCACCGGCCTTGACTGCGCGGTCGACCATGCCGGCAACCTTGTCCAAAGCACCTTGGTTGATCAGCGGACCCATGCCGATGTCTTCATGTGCCATAGGGTCACCGACCGTGACGGCAGCCATCTTATCGGCTAACTTCTTGGTAAATTCATCCGCCACGTCTTCTTGCACGTAGACCCGTTCACAGTTGTTGCAGAGTTGGCCGTTGTTGTCGACCCGAGAGTCGATGATGGATTGAACGGCCAAGTCGATGTCGGCATCCTTGCAGACGATGGCAGGGGCCTTCCCACCTAATTCCAAAGAAACCTTGGCCATGTGAGTCGCAGCGGCTTCCATGACGCGTTTCCCGGAGTTGACGGACCCGGTCAAACTGATAATGCCGACCTTCTTGTTGCGGGATAATTCGTCGCCGATGACAGACCCAGGACCCGTAATGATGTTGACGACGCCCTTAGGAATCCCAACTTTTTCAACGATCTTCGCAAATTCCAAGCCCAGGTTAGGTGTATCGGTACTTGGCTTCATGACGATGGTGTTCCCGGTAACCAAAGCTGGCCCCATCTTCCGGGCAATCAGGAAGAATGGGAAGTTCCAAGGTAAAATGCCGGCGGCAACGCCAATTGGTTGCTTGGCAATCATGATGTTTTCGTTAGGGTTGTCGGATTGTAGAATTTCGCCTTCGTAGGTCCGTGAAGCGCTGGCCATGTAATCAAAGTAGTCAGCGGAGAACAGAATTTCCGTAGTGGCTAAGGATTTGATCTTGCCTTGTTCTTCTTGGAGCATGGCAATCAAGTGGGCTGAGTCTTTGCGAATCTCAGTGGCGACGTCGTGGAGATATTGGCCCCGAGTTGCGGCTGGGACTTTCTTCCAGGACTTTTGAGCCACATAGGCAGCGTCGATGGCTTCTCGGCATTCGTCGAGCGTAGCGAGAGCGTAAAATATCTTGTGTAAATGCATAAAAGATTTCTGAATTGTATAGAAATAGGGAATGCCTTCCCTTATG
>NZ_JAMXAZ010000026.1:0-39195 GCF_024718525.1 Levilactobacillus yiduensis | reverse complement strand
ATTCATGATACAAAAAATGTAGGAAAACCAACAGTTCTAACCTGCCGTTTTCCTACATTTTACGGGTGCCTTTTACACCAATGACCAAATGCTAACCGTTGATTAACAGTTGTTGGCCGTTGTTCGATGGAAGTCCCACTTGTAAATTTCCCACGATTTTCGCTCACTCGGTGCTGGCGGACATTCCGATTGGGTAGATCAGTCAATTTGAAGGGGAGCCAGCCACGATTAAGCCAATTATAAATTGAAGCAGTGCTCAAGTTATAAGCGGCCGCAATGGTTTCTGGTGACCAGGTTAATCGTAAGTGATTGGTAATTAAAGTCGCTAATGCTGCCGTCAGCATCGAACGACGACCGCAATTCCGCCTTTTGCGATCTGCATCTTGCTGAGCTAATTCTGGATCATAAGGTTTAACCCGGTCCAACTCATAGCTAATCGTAGCTTTGGCGACGCCTAAGGCGTCAGCCATTACTTGGTAAGATTTATTCCCCTCATTGACCAGTTGTGCTAGTGCGCCACGTTGAAAACGTGATAAAGTAGATGTACCCAAAGTAATCACTCCCTATATTGGTTGGAATTAGCTACTACCATTGTAAGTGATTGCTTTGGGCTTTTTAATTTCTGTTCGGATTAATTATAGAATTTGCCTAATTAATTCAAATCGTTTTTAATCGATCAGAACTTAAGATCCAGACTTTTAAGCAAAAAATTCAATCTATACTTGGACTAGATCCATACTCTAATCCTTATCAGTACCAGTTAACAAAGAACTATTATGTACCTTTGCAACAAAAAAAGCCCGAATAAATTCGGACTTTTTCATGATCAATTAATATTTAAATATTAACCGAAGACACTGACATTACCAGTGTTAGTGGTAGTAGATGCGCTACCCTTAACTTCCTTAGCAGTGTTGTAGAAGGCAGATGCAATACCATTATTAGTAGCGTAAGTGCCAGCAACACCAGAAGTTAACGTGTAAACAGTGTGGTATACAACAACCTTACCGTTTTCCTTAACAGCGTTATCGGCGTCAGCCTTAACAATGTTACCAGCAGCATCCTTAGCGTAACCTACAGAGATCAAAGTGTTGGCCTTGTTAGTAGTCAAGAAGTTTTGAACGTCAGCAGCGGTGTAGTTAGCACCATTAGCGCCAGAGAAGGCAGCTGTTAACTTCGGGTACGTTACTTGGTAAACCAAATTAGCGTCAGTAGTTGCCTTAGCAGAGCTCAACTTAACTGGGGCGTTAACACCATCTTGGTAGTATGCAGCAATGCTTTGAACAGCTTGTGCACCCTTAGTAACCGTCAAGTTGATAGTGTCGCCAGTCTTAGCACTTAACAATGCAGCAGTGTTAGATGCAGTAGCTGCGTTGTAGTCATAACCAGTACCCTTCAATAAAGGAGTAGCCCAGTTATTAGTTGCCTTAGCTTGAGCGTCAAAACCAACAGCAGTACCCTTAGCATTTGCCTTAGCAGTACCAACACCAGTGTTGTCAGCGTTGTTTGCAGTCAAATTAGCTAAAGTAGTGGACTTTTTAGTCGTACCATCAGTAGCAACAAAGTTTACCTTAACATCAGTTGCTTGGTTATAAACAGCGGAAGCATCAGTCGTAACGGCCTTGCTGTAGATCCAACCATTAACCGTAGGGTTTTGTTGGTCTTCAACGTAGTAGTATAATGAGCCTTCACGAGTCTTAGTTTCAGCCTTAGTAACCTTTAAAGTGTCACCGGCGAAAGGAGTGGTGTTCTTAACAACTTTAGCAGCACCAGACTTGTATTGAGTGTACTTAGGCGCAGTCCAGGTAACATGCTTAGTACCAGGATTAGTGAAAGTAACAGTCTTACCAATCGTGCTGTCAGTCGTGTTAGCAGTAGTCGTTTCAGCGGCCTTGATACCACCACCAAAGGTGTCGGCAACCTTACCACCGTAAACATAACCACGGTACTTTTGGTCCATCGTTACAACACGGTAGTAGACAGAACCACGGTTAGTGGTCTTAACACCGTAAGCACGGAAGTAGTCAGCAGACTTCTTAGAAGAAGCTAACTTAGCCATCGTTGCCTTAGAAGCAACTATCTTAGCACCCTTAACAGTACCAGGCTTAGTGTAAAGTGCGTGAGTACCAGTAGCTTCTACGTTACGCTTAGTAGCGTCAGTAGTCAGCTTGCTGTAAGCACCGGCAGTTGCATAGCTCTTAGCACTTGCAGTAGTGGTAGTAACAGCTGAAAGACCAGCTAAACCTAACACTGCAGCGCCTACATAAATAGACTTTGCGAATGATGAACGCATAGATGAAAACCTCCTAATAATTTCTTTTTAGCAAAAACATTATGTAAATGTCCACAATCATTCTTGCTAACGGCAATTATAGCATATGTTACTGACTATGCCAAAAGAAAATTTTAACAAATTCACAAAAAAGTCACAACTACCAAAAAAGTGCATAAAAAAACCCTTCAACAGGTCAGCGGAAGGGAAGAAATCATGGATTCATCTATGCAGGAACAATTATATCTTATATGTAGCAAAAAAGCAATGACGATGAAATATTTGTAACAAAAAAGGACGCCCTGCTTGAAGGAGCGTCCAATCTTCAAAGAAGGAAGAATAAAAACCAACTTTAAAGAAATCTCTTCAAGTATAATAGCTTATAATTCCAGTAAAGTCAAACTAATTTTTGCCTTTTTTACATAATCGCGATGCCAATAACTAATATACCTACCTCTTACTCCAAGTGAAAAATTCTCATTACCTGATTTAACACGACAGGGACGACGTAGCCAATGACACACAAGATAATACCGGTCTTTTGAATAACGGTTAAGTCCTTAAAATCATGCCAGAACCCAACAACTAGACAAATAACCCCAATTAAAATTACGAATGGAATTAAAACTGCAATATTAACCCAATTAATCATGTGATCACCTCATCTATTAGCTATACCAATTTCTACTTTACATAATCGCGATTATACCAAGTAACCTTAGCTGATACCTAGAAAACAACACTCTGATATTTTTCTTTTGTGAAAATTTCTGGGAAACAATTGGTATAGCTATTCAATCCCTTAATTACTGGGAAAGGCACTTTGTGAAATTTACTGGGATTACTCCTAGACCATTCGCTTAAATTCAACTGTCTCATTCTTTGTATTAACCAAAAACTTACCAACATTTCCCTGATATTTAACGGATACTTTAAAGGAATACTTATAATTTACCCGAGTATATCGAATACTACTAATTCTCCCCCGATACCCTTGCTTATGCAAAACTCTTTTTACTTGCTCTCTCTGCTGATTGGTAATTCTTGCAGAACTCCGATAGATTGTCTTCTTAACGATCACATCTGGATTCAATGGAACAATGTAATCCTTACATTCCAACAATTCCACCAACTTTCTTTTTTCTTTGGAATTTGACTTGACGGGTTACGGTTTTCCATTCAGTTTAGAGGGAGTGACGTTTTGAGCGCAGAATTGTTCCCTGGAAACAGCTATTTGGAATAACTGAACCAGAGTACAATCCTGCTACTAAAAGTTTCCCCTTAGTTCGTCGGTCGTTAACGCCCGTCGCTTGTCTGTACAATTGCGGTATTGCTACCACCACTCATTATAAACCTACGTTTTCGGTTTAACCTATTAAAAAACGCCCTAATAGGCGTTGATGATACGTATTTATGTTTGTTCGATCACCAACTAATCAATGGCACCAAGCCGAAGCTTCGTTTTACCACCCGCGCCGTTAATGGCCGCGCTCACCATTCACCACCCAGCCGTACAGATGACCTTGTTGTGGTATAGCCAGACTTATTGAAGTCGCACTGGCAAACGTGTCCCCTTGGATTTAGACCCCAGCTTGTCCCCTAGGGCTTTAAAAATCGCACCGGCCATGATATAATAGTCATTAAACAATGATGACTTTTTTGTGGCGCTCACCGATTCCTGTCGGTGGGTGTTTTTTTGTATATAATTTAGTAGACTTATTATTTATTAATGCCCACGAAGTAATGGTAACCCTGAATCGACAGTTTGTCAAACTTCTAATAAATTATAAATAATAAATTATTTATTTTAAATTACATATTATTTATTTTAAATTATCTTCTTATTGTGTTATCATTGCGTCATTGGAGGATATACTATGAGAGCTAAAACATTACTACATTTTAACTTTAAAGGTGGCGTAGGCAAGACTACACTAAGCGTCATGAACACATATTTATTAGGTGCCAACAAAAACAAAGTTTTGCTGATTGACCTCGACCCACAGGCAAACGCTACCGAAATTATGAAAGCCACATTTAACAAAGAAATTGAACCGGCTGTGTCTCTTTACAACGGACTACTAAATTTTGATCTAAGTAAATCAATAGTTACTCTAACCGACA
The DNA here is from genome assembly GCF_024718525.1 of Levilactobacillus yiduensis. Classification (NCBI taxonomy): domain Bacteria; kingdom Bacillati; phylum Bacillota; class Bacilli; order Lactobacillales; family Lactobacillaceae; genus Levilactobacillus; species Levilactobacillus yiduensis. The sequence goes on along the minus strand of NZ_JAMXAZ010000026.1, from coordinate 34,799 downwards.
ATATCTCAATAATTCCAGCTGATTGGGAACTAAGTTTATGGCCTGGTAAAGCTGAAAAAATTAAGTCTCATGACCGCATGCTTATATTAAGCGAGCTGATCAAGAGCTTTAAAGAACAATTTGACTACATTATTATTGATGTTCCACCAACACTCTCCATTTTTACCAACAATGCAATCTTAGCAAGTGACTATATATCGTTAGTATTGCAAACTCAAAAGCAAGCTTACACATCTGTCCTTAAAACTGCGCAGTATATGTTTCAATTAAAAAGTGATTATCAAGCATCTTTTAACGTTGCTGGTGTAATTCTTTACCTCGTTAAAAAAGACGCCAAAGTTGATAAAGAAATAACACAAGCTGCCATAGATTCATTTGGAGACGCTGTATTTTCCAACAGAATTTGGCAGCAGGAACGAGTTAAGCTGTTTTCAAACGAAGGCATCAAAAATGAAGACCACTGGGATAAACGAGCAATTGGAATGTACGATATGGTGCTAAAAGAACAACTAAAACGGATTGGAGAAATGGAAAATGGCTAATGATTTTTTAGGAAAATTAGCAAAACAAGCTAACCAACAACTAGGCGACAATGAAAGCCCATTTAAACAAAAAAAAGAAGTCACTAGGCCCGTACAAGTACGTGAGGGTACGTATAAAATGATTAAAGATATAGCCTATCATAAGGAAGCTAAGATAGTTGATGTCATTGATTCTATGCTTAAATACGCTATCAATTCAGGCGAGTTTGACGAAGATAATAAATAATTTAAAATAAAAAATAAATTGTTTATTTTAAATTACAAAAAACTTTTTTTGAATCGTTAACTGAGTCTGAACAAAATACGCTTACGACTCAAATACAGACTTTGGCAACCAGCGATGCTAATAAATTAAAAAGTAAATAATCACGCGCGCTCAGACAACACGTTCACCTTTTAGACGTATAACTTGTCCGTTTAAATGAAGCAGAATGCACACAAAAAAAGACCATCCAAAGAAGATGTTATGTGGGTATCTTCTTAGACGGTCTTTTTTTATGGATGGAATGTCAGAACGAGATTAATTATAACACTTGGTTATCCGTGGTTACAGAAATTTCTCGATAACGTATATCAGGAGGGTGACTCCAATCCCTGAGATTAGAATGCCAATCAGCCAGTTTTGAATACTGGTCAATCGGTCAATTCGATGAGAACTCTCAATGGATTTTGCCAGAGCTTTATCGGCTTTGTTATCAATCTCATCTACCTGATTGAGTTTGTCCTCAATGTCTTCAACTTTCTGCTTGGTAGCACTCACATCCTTTTGAATGTCAATCAGCATTCGGGTGGTATCCGTTAAGTCTCCATGGGGCATTACTTACCACCCGACTTTCTAACCAGCTTCACGTATTTCTTGTTAGCTGAGATATAGCCAACGCCAGTCTTAATCCGGTAAACCTTACCGTACTTGACGGCCTTACCGTAAATGGTACTGCCCTTGGAGAAGTGAACACGGCGCTTATTAGCCTTGTTTAGGGCTGGCTTACTATACACGTTAACATGATTGGTAATCACTTCGTACAGGCCGTTATCAGCCCAGTATGAGGCTTTCTTATGGGTTACCTTGGTAGCCTTACCTGAAAGCTTACCATCGAAATCATAACTGCAATCTACCCCGTGCCAGTTGTCGGTATATTGCCAAGCGTTGGCATTAGCTACCCCCGGTTGACTGACACCATAAGCCGCCACCCAGATTGCTTTATCTACCAGTTGGGAACGATTGATCCGGCCAGCATTGAACCAGCTACCTGATCCGTACGTAATCACATTCTTATACCCGTGACTAATCAGATACCGAAGGAATACGTTAACTTGGCTGGTCGTCTTCCATGGTAAATCGGGTGCTTCCACGTCAATGGCTAATACCGTGGACTTATCTAGTCCCATCTTCTTCACCCAAGCCAGAAAGTATTGAGCTTCAGCCGTTCCCCGACCATGGAAGAAGTGGTAAACCCCGACGGTATCGAATACTTTGAATCCATTGGCAATCTGGTTACCAGCCTTGGGACTGAGATAACCAGTGCCTTCAGTCAGCTTGACCATAATCCCATCAGCACCCCACTTTTTGAGTTGCTTAATGTAAGCCAAGGAATCGGCTTGGTATGATGACAAATCAACAATCTTTTTAGTCATCGCTGTCAGTCCCTTCTGATGGGGTCATAACCTCCGTTGGTGCTGGTACAGAGATTGGGGCATGATTATCCCCACCGGCTACCTTGTAACTTTGGTAAGCTGCTTCTACCTTGGCCCCGGCCGTTTCCGTTGAAATGCTCTTGCCGAGGTTCTGCATTGCGTTGACCACGTACTTGACGGCCTCAGCCTTGCGGTCACTGTTGGACAGCGGGGCCATGACTGACATTTCTGCTACGATTGCAGCCGCGTAGTTGTCCGCAATCTCAAGGTCGTGTTTGGTGCGCTCGTCCTTTTGCGTGGCGATTTTAGCTTTAACCAGTGGCCGTAGCAGTGCATAAATGGCTGGCACTACGGTCAGCACGAAAGTTAAAACGGAAGCAATATCAAAAGTACCTTCAATCATAAATAACACCCTCTCAAAATTAGTAGATCATGTCGGTGCCAGCACTACTTTTGTTGGGATTGCAATGCTGCGGTCAGAACGGCCTTGTCCTTTTCCAGCTCAGCAATGCGGTTAACTAAGATGGTAACGACCTCGGTAGGGTCGGCTTTAATCATGTCTGGTGCTGGTTGCTGCTCTTTACTTGGTTTCGTCATTGGTTTTCACCCCCTTTAAGGTAGCCACGTCGTCACGCAATTTGCTTAGAACCGGGATAAGTAGAACCCACAGCTTTGAGTAGTCAACACCTTCAAGCTCACCTTCTTTTCCGTAGTACAGGAACTTGTCGAGGCCAAGCGCTTGCAAGTCCTCAGCGATAAGGCCGGGCTGCTCGGCGGTAGTAGCGTCGGGGTTCGGCTCTTTGTTCTTGCTGGCCGAGTCCACAATGTCTTGAATTGAGGGCTTGTCAAACCAGTATTTTGGCTTGGCTTTAAGCAGTGCGTCAGAGAGCGTATCAAGGTCGTACATGTCATGAATGTCCTGCTTGTACTTGCTGGCAGAGGCAACTCGGGCAAGTCCGCCGTGAACGGTAACGTAAACGTTGGCCCCGTGAGAGTTCGTGACGTTGTAAATTGAGTTTGAGCGAACCATACTGGTTCCCGTCCCAGACTCAAGGTGCAAGTCGTCGGTGGCCCCGTCTGGCTGTACGAGCTTGGTGTGCAGTCGAGTTGGTGCGTAGACGTTTGGTGCAGTGAGTCCAACCGAGTGGCTTAGCCCGTTACGGTCAACCGTAAACACGTCGGTTCCATTAGAGTTACCGAGTGCAATTTTTAGCCCGTTCATGTAGGTGCGGCCCACTAAGTTGCTGCGGGCGCTGTCCTGCATTTCATTCTTGATCCCGCCGGCGTTGATAATGGTCGTGGTGTAGTTGGTTCCAGTCCCATCAACCATGCTGCCAGCAGTGTTGTAACTAGCCCACGAATTTTTAGAGGCGTCGTAGTATTGCGTTTGGCCGCTAACGACAAGCTCACCTTGAGCCATTGCGACAGTCCCTTGTGCAGCGATTGGCTGGTAGAAACGTGGGTCTTGAGTAATCGAGTAAGACGACCACACAACCCCACCGTCACCGAGGGAAATTAGCGGCGCGTCAATCGAGGCCCCGGAAATGTTGGCACCAACCAACTGCTTTTGGAACGGGATAGACGACCACTTGCTTGAAAGGCATTGCTGAACGTCGTCCACGTTTTCAGCTTTTAAGGAAATCTGCGAGTCATTGACCGCGTTGCCTGTTGAACCCGCAACAGTGACGGTCTTAGTTTCGGTGTGGTATGCAGCCGGGTCACTTCCGGCGTTGGTATCAGTACCGTAGCGCGTCCCACTGGTCAAGTCCTTAATTGGAACGTAAGCGATCCCGCCATTGTAAGCCGTGTAGTAGCACCACAGAATACCGGACTCGATAACCTTGCCGTTGTAGGTGGCTGACAGTCCGCTATAGGTATAGGCCCAGGTCGCCGCAGTCATTGACGGCGATTGCTTAATAGGGTGCTGTCCCGACCAAGTGAACCGGCCAGAGGCAGCGACTTTGGTGCCGTCGTTAGAAACTTGCACCGTAACAGTTTTGGTAGTGCTGCCCGTCCCACCGTTCGTGCTGTCGTCGTGATAGTTCAGGTATTGCTCGGTGTCGGTCACCTTGAACCACAATGCCCCGTCGTCGGCCCCCGTTGGCTGGTTAGGTTGAAAGTAAACATTGTCAGCAAAGTAGGTCTTTGAAACGTTACCCACTTCGGTGCTGGCTTTCGTTGCCTCGTCGTGTGCGGTGTTTGCGGTGCTCTGTGCATTATCGGCAGCAATCTTGGCGGCGTTGGCGGTGGTGTTGGCAGTATTGGCCGTGCTCTTTGCAGCCGTGGCGTTCGTGTTGGCAGTGTTAGCCGTGTCCTGCGCGTTGCCAGCGGTTGTCTGTGCAGTGTCGGCAGTAGTTTGTGCAGAACCAGCTACCGTCTGTGCTTTCTCTGCCGTTGCTTGAGCACTGCTGGCAACAGTTTTGGCGTTGGTGGCTGTGGTTTCCGCACCTTTTGCAGTAGTTTGAGCAGTGTCAGCAGCAGTCTTGGCAGCCCCAGCAGTGGTGGTGGCCGAGTCCGCTTTTTTAATAGCGTCGGTCGCGTTTTTGGTGGCGTTCTCTGCTACGGTATGTGCAGAGTCGGCCGTATTGCTTGCTGAAATTGCGTCAGAATGCGCCTGTGCAACGTCTTTTTTTAGCTGTGTTAGGTCAGAGTCGACATTCAATTTCTTAGGAGTGATGGTCGAGTATTCGCCCAGAGTCAGCTCGTGCACTGAGGGGTCGGACTTGGATTTTGAGACTTTGATAACGCGAGCGTCTACGATCATAGCCGGGTTTAAATCAAAGTCCACAACCCGAAAGTCGTCACCGATACCGCCCGCAATATCTGACCGAACTTGAACGGTGTAATTGTATCGAGGGTGGTTGTACATTTTGAGCTGCTTCTTACCCCACGCCAGCAGGCCGGCTGAGTTTTTAATGGTGTCAGAGGTTATGGTTCCCTCTAACCACGTTGACCCCCGGCCCTTGATGTCGTGGTTGTACTTAGCGTTGGCGTCCGGGTCAGTCAAGAACGCAACACCGTTGTTGGCGTCCTCAATGGTGGCCCCGTCGTTCCCCAGCACGTACAGCTTAGTAACAAGAGCGTCGTCAACCAGTTTGCGGTCAACACCCACCAAGTCGTTGCGGTAGTCCAACCGGGTTCGTTTAGTGCTGCCGATATGGTCAGACACTTCAACAATCTGGTCGGTAACGTCGCCCACGCTGTCGAGCTTTACGTAGCAGTCAACGTCTAGGTCATAGTCCGCAGCGAGTTGCTGCAAGTAAGACTGAGCCGAGCTGCTGCCGTCGTACTCTTCCTTGAGAGTCATAATTGACTTTGAATTATACTCAAGCCGCCACCCGGATTTGGCCAGCAGGTTGGTGAATGCAGTTTCGGCATTTACCGAGTTGCTGCTGAACGCCGTCGGGATAGTCCGGGCAAGTTTCCACTCACAGAGGTTCTGAGCGTCAAAGCTAAATGACTGGTCAGTTTCTTTGCTGCTCTGGTCAATATTCATCATGCGCATAACATAATGCTTTTGGTTTTCAGAGTCGTAGTAGAGCAAGTGGTTGCCGGGTACGATGTTCTGAGCGTCCGGGGCATTACTTGGCACGGTGATACCAGTAATGGTGTGGTCGTAGGTCTTTTTATTCGCAGCCAAGTTGATGGTGTTGAACGTGTCTTTGAGGTCTTCCCAAGCAAAGGCACTGTCGTCCTCGGCAATGCTTTGGTCGATGGTATCGCCCCAAAATGGGGTTCCCGCTCGTACATGGTTACTCAGTAACCCAATACGCCGCAGTTGATTATCTAAAATAATGTATTCGTCGTCGCGCATAATCTCGCAACCTTTCTATTGGATTGCCGGCCGAACACTCACGGAAATATCAACGTCGGGGCTTGAGGGATCAAAGGCAAGGGTGTTGTCCTTGCCACCGTCTAGCATGAAAAACGTCGAGTCCGGTGTAATTAGATAGTCGGCCGGTTCGTTATTCAGGAACACATGCCCGGTGTCGCAGTTAATATGCAGCTCGTCACCGGCATGGAAAACCTGTTGGTCAAAGTCGGACAAGTCACTATTTCCGGTAGCGCTTTGGTCGGGAATGGTGGTGCTGTCCCCAGAACTTGCAGCAGTGTCGGGCTTGACCGGGTTAACCGGGTTCGAGTCGGTGCCGTAAATTGCTTTGCCGGCAGTGTCATAGTAAGCCGCATAACGTCGGCCGCCAGAGTAACTGATATAACTCAGCCAGTAATAGCCGTTGGTGTACTCTTTGCGGTCATAGGCTACGGACTCACCCGCAGCATAGGTAGCGGCTACGGTTCCGGTGGTGTCAGGTGAATTTCTAACGTTGACCGCTGCGTTAAAGGTAAAGGTTCCCTTAGCGTCAATGGTGTACTTGTCAGGAGTTGTGCCCGGTGCCGGTGGTGTTCCGCCAGTGCTTGCCGTCCCTGAGCCGCCGGTAGTAGTTGACCCGGTAGTAGTGGCCGGGGTCGGCGCGTCGAGTAGCTCCTCGACCTGATAATTACTCATGGTCTGAAACACATTTTTGTACGCAACCTTGGCCTTGTCCTCGGTGATGTCGTGCTTAGCCGTAAAGAACGCCACCGTCCCAAGGTCAAAGTCGAACGCGCAATTAGTATCAACGTAAGCCACCTTGTTCTTGCCAAAGTGAACCCCGGTCGATAGGTACACGGCCTTTTCAGCGTCCCACTGGTCAATTGAGTAACCCCAGTTGATCGCGGTAGTTCCGTCGGCCTGCTTAACGTACTGCTTAATCAAAGTAAACTGACCGAAAAAGTCAGAGAACGCGTCAACCATTTGCGCGTTGTCGAGGTACTTGGTGGCTTTCTTGTACTTTACCTTGACCTTTTCGGGCCTACTGGTGTGAGTCAAACTCATAGCTGAGCCGTAGTACAGATTTTTAAAGTCCTTGCCCTCAGTACCATTAGCAAAGTTACTGCCAATTTGAACGTAGGCTTGAGGGTAACCCCCGCCTTTAACGTCCTTGATACCAATACGGCCACAAGTACGCTGCTTGGTGTCGAGAATGTAAACCTCAACCTTAGCCATAGCCCGGTAGTTGTGCGCACCGCTGTACTTACTGTGGTGTAGTCGGACTGATAGTTTCCAGTTCTTTGGCGAGTACGGCAATGCTTGGTGAAGCTCACCGGGGCCGTACCATTGTTCGTGGGTATTGACCTTACCAAAGTTGTAAGTTCCGTCAGAGTTCTTGGCTACCCGCAGAGAGGCGTCGGTTGAGGCCATTGCCCCGTCAATGTCGAGGTTGATGGTGCTAACCGGGTTCACGTTCTCTTTAATCGCAGTCCACGTTGAGAGCGTAGTGCAGGGGTCGTGAACTAGCATTCGGGTCTTGTCGTCGCTGCTCGTCCCGTCGCTGCCAGAATCAACGTCGGCGTCGCCACCTAGTTGGATAAACTCAGTGGATTGCTCGCCCGTGTCTTTAAGCACGGTGAACGTCTTCACGTCCTTGTTGAACGTAGCAACAATGATCGCGCCAACGGGCGTGTTTCCCTTAACAGGTAGCACCGCCGTGGTCGAGGCGTCGGCAACGTCCCAGTCTTGCTGCTCAAGGAACCCGCGCGGGTCTGAGCAAACAAAGGTGATAGTTGACGACCAATCAGAAACACCGTCGTTTAGCGGCTCGGGGTCACTAATCTGCGTAATGTGGGCGTAGAACGTATAGCCCGGCAGGTCGTCGAACGTCAACGGGTACTCAGTACCACGTTCCTCTTGCGGGTCAATGAATGCAGCAGAAAGCTCACGAATTTTTTGCTCGGCCAGTTGACCACCAGCCACCGAGTACAGTTGCGAATACGGCGTTAGGTAGTAGACCGGAACGTTGATGGTCAACGCCCCATAAGACGACCCCTGATACACGGGGCCGTAACGGGCAGGAATGACCTGCGAACTTTCTGTGATTGCAGGGGTGACCGGCAATAGTACCTTGCCCATGACTAGGCCCAGGTCATCGTTGGTCTTGCCCTTGTATGAAAAACCGTTACCTTTGATAATAAGACCCCCTAGCCTCGTTTGTTTGCGTCAAGTTGGTAATGCCGGCTCTTCTCGCCGTTGTAGGCATTGTAGACTGCCCGCGAACTGATACCAGTTGGTTTCTGAGCAACCAGTGTCATGAAGTCCGTCATCAAGCCAATCAACTTATCAAGTTTATTATTAATTGTGGAAGTATCTGCCGCAACGCTTTGCGGCGCGGTTTGGCGGTTTAATGCAGAGTCCTGATTGGCGAACTGTGCAGCCACCTTACCGATAATCTCCCAGCCACGTGAACGCTTGGTCATGTCCAATGGCACAATGGCCTCGGGGTGGTTATGTTCGGCAACTTCAACCATTTGGTGACGGCTAACAATCCCGCCGTTTTCGTACCGGCGGTGTCCAGTTGGCCCCCAACCTCCTGTGTGCAGGTCGCGTCTCCAGTTAGAGTCATTGAACATGGCTAGTATCTGGTCATAGGCCGATAAAATGTTTTTGTGTCCCGATACAGCGTAGTGCGTGAAGGTAGAGTCGATAAATTGTAGAAGTCCCTTTGACGGGTGGCCTGCTTTGGCATTGGAATCCCAATGGTTAACGACCGACGCATTGCCGCGCGATTCGTGCCAAATAACATGCTTAATCTTTGCCAACTCACTAGCTGTCAAGCTAACGTGCATAGCCTTAGCGGCTTTCTCAATCATGCTGGTTGAATAACCACCACTTGCAGAACCAAAGTCGGGAGCAACCAGTGGGGCGAGGTGCTTGGCAATAAAGTCAAACACACCGCTACCCAGTTGACTCTTTACCAGCTTTTGCAGGGCACCACTTGCTTTTGGCGTCTTGCTCTTGCTGTCGTCACTCTTCACAGAGCTGCTCTTGATTTTGGTAGGGTCAAGCCAACCGGCAGTAGACGAACCACCAATGCTGAACATTTTGTGTTTAGTAGCACCAACGTGAACGTGCGTTCCGCTAGGCCCCAGAACCGCGATGGCTTGGCCGGCCTTGACGTGATCGCCCTTGCCGACTAAGAACTTGGCACCAGAGTTGTACTTGCCGTTCAATTCTTGGTAGATATAGTTGAGGCCACCGCCACCAATAACAAGGTTTTGACCGATACCAGAGGCACCGCCCCAGCCTGCGGGTGCACCACCCTCACGCAAAACAGTACCGGTGTTCATAGCGTGAACGGTCTTACCACCCGAGTAGTCTACCCCGTCGTGTTGTGAGTAACCGCCGCTTACCGCGCCACGGTTCCCAAAACCAGAGGTAACATGCCAACCGGCACCAGGGCTGTGGGTAACAGGGCCGCCCGCGCCGTCGTCACCGGCGTTGATTGCTGAATTAATCATGTCCCAAGCAGCAGACCACCAAGACTTGGCTTGGTTGACAATGTTGCCTTTGAACATGCCCGCAAGTCCCTGCTCAACGTCACCGGCAATGCCTTTAAAGTTGAGCTTGTCCGTAAAGAACGACTTGAGACTTTCGACAGGGTGGGCAACGATTTTGGTCACAGTTGAAATCATTGATTTAAACGAGCCAAGCGCATTCTTGGCCCAGTCAATGGCACCACCGGCTTTTTGACCGAGCCAACTAGCAGCGGAACCCAGGGCGCTACCAATGCCACTGAGAATGCCAGTACCGTTGGCAAAGTGGCGTACCCCAGCACGGCTCATGAGTCCTGCGGTTTCGGACGCCGTAAAGACTTCGGTGTGGGCCGGAACTATGCCCGTCCAGTTACGCTGAGTTGGCATGAAGCTACTGCCATCAGGTAAAACGGCCAGTTCACGGTTCCCCGTTGCAGGGCTGTCGTTACCGTCGTTCAGGGTTGCCAGAGTTGGCTTAGTGATCGGGTTGCGGCGTCCCGCGCCGGCCCCAGTACCTTGAGCGTAGTGCGTGGAAAGTAGGCCGATAGTGTGCTTCTTACCCCCGAACTTGGAAATAACCCAGTTAATTGCCCTAATACCAGCATTAATAACCTTGGCAACCGCACCTAATCCTCGACCAACCTTTTTCTTGATTGATGTCCAGATAGTGCTTGTAAATTTAGCAATTGCGTTCCACATCTTTTTCCAATAAGAATGCAATTTTCCGAGCCACTTGTGTACGGTGTGGTAAATCGCCTTGACCGGCTTACTGACGTACTTTTTAATCCGTTTCCATGCGGACGAGGTGGCATGCTTGATGGTTGACCAAGCGCCCTTCACCGCGTGAACGACCGCGCGAACAATGTACTTGTTAACCGCCGAACGAACCCTTTTGACCGGTTTAATAACATGCTTTTCAACGGCTTTCCATGCGGACGAGGTGGCGTGCTTAATACCTGACCAAGCAGAGCGAACGACCTTGGAAATGCCCCTAGCGATATGGCCGACAGTCTTAGAGATACCGCCCCATACCTTCCGGGTGATTTTGCCGACTGACCTGAATACCTTAGACGTGACAGACTTAATACCCTTCCATGCAGAACGGACGGCTTTACCAGCAGCCCTAGATACGCGGGAAATGGTTTTGCCAATTGGTTTCCAGAGCTTGGCCGAAATCTTTGCGACAGCACCAAATACCTTAGACGTGACAGACTTAATGCCCTTCCATGCAGAGCGGACGCCTTTGCCAACAGCCTTGGCAACGGAAATAATTGGTTTCTTGATTTTCTTGAACGCGATAACTGCAAGACCAACCACCAACGCAATTGGAATCACAATTGCCATTTTAAGAGCGCCCTTGATAAACTTTCCGGCACCCTTAAAAATGTTGGCAACGCTCTTGATTGCCTTTGAGGCACCCTTTACTAATGGCTTAAAGAAATTGCCAACGTGCTTAAACCCTTTACCAAACGCGGTTTTCCAGCGCTTGACACCCTTGCCAATAGACTTGCCAACGTTAGAAACGGCTTTCCCGATTGACTTTTCCCAACCGAGTTTCCCAGAAAACGCATTGCTGAGAGTCTTTTTCCAGCTCTTGGCATTGGATTGGATCAGTTTACCAATTTTCCCGCCGCCTTTTTCACCGAGCCAGCTACCAGCAGCGGCACCAACCGCAGTACCAACACCGGGCAAAATGAGAGAACCAAGGACGCCACCAATACCACCACCGGCAACTGAGCCAGCAGTTTGGCCGACTTTCTTGCCGGCGTTTTTCTTGTTGATACCGATAAGGTCAGTTGCAGACAGTGCAAGGCTCAGGGGTGAGGCTTTAAGCGCACTCTTGGCCCCAGTCTTAAGTAATCCCTTGGCACCACCGCCGCCCGCTTTTGCGAGGTCAGCAATACCACTGAACATACCCTTGCCAGACTTGAGGCCACCAAGCAGCCCCTTGCCGTCTTTGAGTCCGCTAAACATGCCCTTGAAATTGATTTTCTTAAACCCGCCTTTGAGAACGTCCCGCAGGCTCTTGAGCGCTTTACCTAATGGCGTTAGCTTTCGGGTTGCACCCTCGGCGTCCTTGCCAAGACCGAGCAACTTCTTGCCCCACGTCATTGACTTGCCGACACCTTTAAACAGACCGGCAACCGGCCGCAGTACAAGGGTCAGGGCCTTGAATGCACCGTTCATGAGAATGGTCGAGGCAATCATGTCACCAAACAGCTTAGGGTGCTTGGCAGCAAAGTCACCGACTACTTGCAGAACGGGCAGCAGGGCCTTGAGCGTAGCAACAAAGACCTTGAGACTGTCTGAGCTAATCTGTGAAAAAATCTTAAAAAAGCCCTTGATGTCTTTGGCGTGGGCCGCAATCGAGTTAGATACTTTGGTGATTGTCTTGGCGAGTCCATTCATGAAGCCGTCCATTGCGCGTGGTACAGACTTAATGTTGAACGCCTGAGCAAAAGCCTTGGTGATCGTATTGAAACCACGGGTCGCCGCAGCCCCAACCTTGGTGAACTCTTTTTCGGTACGCTTGTCGGAAACCCACTTGGAAACGGCCCCCAGAATAGGGTTCTCAGCTTTCATGAATGGCTTTTCGATGTCACCGAGCAGAGCAGGCACCCGGGCCTTGATTACACGTTCCATACCGGGCAACGTCTTCATAAGGTTTTCGGACGCGTCACTGTACTTTTTACCAAGTTGGTTCATGACATTTTCGGCGTCCTTGGCTGAAATCTTACCCGCAGACATTTGTTTGCGCAGTTGGGACATGGTGAGTTTAGAGTTTTTCTGAACTCTTTGCTCGTACTTGAGTAGGGCTTTCCCATACATTGGTAGAGCGTCCGTAATGTGGTTGAAGTCACCAACCTGCATTTTTGAACTACTCATCATGTGGGTAAAGTTCAGCCCTAAGTTCTTGGTGTTCTCAGAGGTCATACCTACGGCGTCGGACATAGTGAGCACTGACTTGGTAAGGCGCTCAGTAGGTTTCTGCTTGTCCAAAACGTGATAGAATTGCTGGTTCAGTTCGTCGGTAACGTCAACGTCCTGCCCCATTGCGACACTGAGCCGGTTGGTGGTGTCAACCATTGCCTGCCCCGCCTTAGCGGAACCAGCAAGAGTCGTCCACGTCGCGAGCATTTTCTGCTGAGTCTTGTCGTACTCGGCACCCGCGTGGATCGCGTCGTTAATGTGGGTAGTAATCATGTTCCAAGCACCAACAGCAGCGTTAGCCGCAATGGTGCCCCCAAAGATTTTGCCAAACAAGTGGCTAGTCTTTTCGGTGCTTTCGTTGACCTTAGAAATAGACGACCGCAACCGGTTCAAGCCGGTGGGCCGAATTTTCTCTTGACTTGACTGCACGCGGGTCAGTTCAGTGCGTAGCTTGGCCGTACTGGTGGCCGTTTCATTGACCCGGATTTTTTGCCGGTTCAGGTCACTGTTAGCCCCACTGAGAGCAGTCTTGTACTTTTCAACCGCACGGGCGGCTGTCTGGTACTCGTCGGTGTTCTGTTTTCCGGCCTCGTCTAACCCCTTGAGGGTAGTCTTGGCCTTTTCGTAGGAAGCGCGTAAGTCGTCAACCCGGTTCTGGTAAGTCTTGAGTTCAGCAGCCTGTTTACTCTGCAAGGTACTCGACTTTTCGAGAGTAGACTGGTAGCCCTTGGCCTCAGCCGACAGAGCCTTGTACTCTTGGCCCTCAGCCCGTAGCCGGGCAACACTCGACTTGGTTAGGTCATTGTTACTCTTGATACTGCGTTGCAGTGCAATCACGCCGGACTTGTACCCGGTAAGTGATTGCTTGGACTTATCTTGTTGACGGGTCAGGGACGCAATGCGCGTCTCCGTCCGGTTAATCTGGGCTTGATACTTGGCATACTGCCGCGCACCTTCTTGGGTAGTTTGGTCAAGCCCTTTCTGCTTATCGCGCAGTGCAGAGATAACATCTCGGTTAGCTTTGATAGTTCGGCTCAAGCCGGTGTACTTGGTCTCAGCCGCCTTGACGTACTCGCCTGTTGACTTGAGGGCGGCACTCTGGGCCTTCCATGAAGTCGTCACGGACGACACAACACTACGCAAATTCTTAAGTGATTTAGACGTTTGCAAAGTATCAAGGTAGACCTCGGTACTCATTTGCGCGTCAATTTTTTTAACCACTGTGATACACCCCTTTCTTAGCGACTTCCTCTATCCCATAGCCCGCAACTGTTTCAGGAATGCTGCGGGGTCAACAACTGGCCGGTCTTTCTCAGGACGGGCTAAAAGCACATCGTTGAAGCGATAGAAGTCTTGGTCGTCAAAGTCTTCTGGGGTCATGTGCATGTTAATGAGGGCTTGTTGCGCATTGTAGTCAAATTCTTCAATTTGATTGGACAGCTCGTTAACTTGCCGGCGCGCTTTTATTTTTTTTCGGTGTCACTCAATTCTGAATTGTCGGTAGATTCTTTCTTTTGAGCGTCTTCCACTTCGGTGATGTCTTGGTGTTGGATACCTGCGATAATCGTCTGAATCAACTTGCCGGTTTCATCAGTTGTCAAGTCACCCAGAGCGTGCTTTTCCTTGGTCTTAAGCCGCAGCATGTCGGTGATGTAGTCAGTCATGGCTTGGTTGGCTTCAATAGCGGCATCCAGCATGTCCATGTCGCTGGCGTCATCGGGCATAGCTTCAACCTTGAGCAGTTGCTTTTGAATAACCAGCGTTTTTTGGAAGTTGCGGTTGGATTCTTTAATCTCAACGGGTTCTTTGATACCTAAAACTTTTGCATTTACCTTAACTGTCATAATTTATGACCTCGCTTTTAGAATTTTTGTTTACACCAGAAAAAAGGCAACCGCGTCAGTGCGATTGCCAATTTCTGAACTATTAGAGTCTAGGCGCTCTTACCGTCCCCTGAATCGGACGTTTGCGAGCCAGAACCACCAGCAGGGGTGGTGTCGGTCGTGTCACTAGCACCTGGGAAAATTTCATCAATCAAGTTCTTATCGATGAAACCTTCATCAGCGGCGTAGTACGTCTTCATCATGTGCCCGTTTGAACCAGCCAATGGGTTGTACGTCAATGCGTCTGCAACCCGTGATTGGTGTTCATTGGACGTTTGCAGGTTCTTGTCGCCCTGGGTCATGTTCCCATCGTAGAAGCAGTAATGAATTTCATTACCAGCTAAATCGGAACTGATCAAGTCCATGGCGATATGGGGGAGAACGCCGGACGCATTATCTAAGTAACCGCCCTTACCGTCTGATTCTTCACCCAACGCCTTTTCCAAAATTTCATGCGGCAAGTTGTTGAAGCTGGCCGCAACACTTGGTTGTGACTTACCAACAGATTGGTCTTGCAGAATGTCGTTACCCCAAACCTTGGTAACACTTGGTGCAATACCAGTAATGTTTGCTTCACTCAGACCTTGTGCAACCCGGCCGCGAGCGTCAAAAATACCATTCTCTGAGAACCCGTCTTCACCAGCAATAACCTTACCAGTCTTGGGGTCAATTAAGGCCATTCGCAGACCTTTGATACCAACAGTAGCCATTTATAACACCTCAAATTAATTTATTTTTTGCAACGTAGATAACCTTGGTCGTTTGCCCCGTGTCAGGGTCAATCGAATGGGCGCGCGCCGTTGTAATACGCCAGCCCTTAGATTCAAGCTCTTTCATGAGTTGAATTTCTAGGTCACCAACGTCTTGGTCAAAACTCAACGAGTAGAAAATTTCAATCTCAACGCCGTACGTGGCGGCATTAAAAGTATCGTTTCCCCACACATTAAGCTCCGTCGTCGACTCGGTGACTAGTGCTATCGTGTCCGTGGTATTTGCGCTCGCGTCTTCGGGCAGTAACCCGGTGTACACGGCGTTTATCCATGGGACACTCTCAAGAATTTTGCTGACTTCGATCGTGGGTAGTGCCATTTCAGTCACCCCACTTTCTACGGACAAGCTCTTGATACTTGGCCGCTTCGGCAGCAATAACTTTATTCTTTGCGTCCTGACGAGCAACATCAACAAAGTGGTCGCCCCGGATACGCTTAGTCCCGTCATTTAGGAACCGGGCAATGTACGCTTTGTTGACGGTGAACCCCACCGTGCTGGCACCGGTCTTGTCGCCGTCAATGTCAGTTCGCTGGTAGGTCACAGCGTCCGCAAGGTGAGTGTCGTCCTGACCGGTAACGTGAACCCGGTAGTGCTTGCGTTTGGTCGTATCTCGCAAGTGGTAGGACAACACCTTAGCCCCGGCTCCCGTAACAGTCGCAGTTTCCGAAGGCGTCAAGTGAACGGTTTGCTGCACGTTGTCTAGCCAAGTCGTCAATGCTTTATTTAGGTCCATGCGGCTACCCCCCTTTGACGGTATCGGACTTTTCCAGGGTGATAAAATCGAAGGCGATATAGTTGTTGGTGTCGTCATGCGAGATATTCGCAATCCGATACAGCTTGCCGTCATCAAGTTTCACCCGCAGTTGTTCGTCTAGCGCTGAGTTGCGGCGTACAGCGATAGTGCGCGTCTCTTCCATGCCAGCCTGCTTAGCCGCAAATAGCTGAGACGCTGACCGGGTACGGTACTCGGCCCACAACGCAAACGATTCAACGAACGACTTAACCGGGGCGCCCGTGTTGGGATTGGTAGCTTGCTTGATGGTGCCGAAGTGGGCGCGGTGAACCAGTTGATGTGGTCTAATCTTGACCATTGTCAGCACCCCACATTCGCCCACGCAGGTGGTTAATCATCATGCTAAGACCCTTGTTAGTACCTACCCCGGTCGAACGATCGTAGTAGTAGCAAGAAACGTAGGTCTTCACGGCACGGTCAAACAGTGGGTACTTTTCGTACTCTTCCACGGGCAAATTGTAATTGACCGCGGAACGCACGTAGTCCGTACCTTCATCAATCAGAGATTGCAAAATATGCTCTTCACCATCTAAGTGAAGTTCTTCTTGCATTTCGCTAACAGTCACGGCCAATTTCAGTCACCCCTTTACTTAGCGTCAGCGGTTGGTGCAGTAGCAGCGCTTGAAGACTTCACTGCCGTGTTGGTCAGGAAGTAACCGGCGTCGGCGTCAGCAACCTTAACGTCATAGCGCAGAGCACCCATCAGGTACTGGCCGTAAACCTTGTCATCAGCCCAGCTTAAGGAGACTTCTTGGCGGTCAGCGAACAAAATAGCCCGGTTCAAGTCACCGATAAAGGCCAATTGGTCACCAGCCTTGCCCAGCAACGTGTCAGAGATACGAACGACCCGAACGCCTGTGAGTACACCGATGCTTGGCGTCGTGATGTCTTGGTGGAAAATGTACTGGCCGTTGTTGTCCTTCAAAGTGTCCAACGTGTTGTACAGAGATTGCGTTGCGACAATCGTTGGTGCATATGCCGGGTCAAGGGATACGTTCAGAATGCCCTTGATCGTATCAACGATGTTGGTGTCGGTGGAAGCAACGGCGGTGAAGCCTTGCAAAACCTTGGCAATGTCGGCGTTGGTGGTGTTTACGGACTTTTCGCCCATGTTCTTACCAACCAAGCCAGTCAGGTCAACTTGAGAATCGTCAATGGCTTCTTGAGACAGCGGAATTGCGCCCCGGCGAGTCAAAACCTTCCAATCAACGTCTTGGAAGTCTGGTTCTGCCAGTGCTGGGTTCTCCTTGAGTTCTTCAATGCTTGGGAACGTGTCAGTGGCACGCTTAAGAATTGGGTAAGACCCGGACGGCGTGGTAACAGGAACGACATTTACAAGTTGCTTCAAGTCAACAACAGTGTTAACTTCACTCTGTGGATTGTAAATGATTTCTTCGGGAACCAATGGTTCAGCTTCGGTTGACGTGACTTGCAATGCGGCAGTGTCCTTGATGGCACCCTTAGAATGCAAGAAGTCGTTAAGCGCATGCTTTTCAGCAGACAGCTTATTTTCAGTAACAGGCACTTTCTTGGCCCCCTTCTTAGTCTTGGCAGAATTGCCAGCGATATGGCTGGCAACTTGGTCTGATTCTGCGGTTTCCCGTTGCGTCTTCAATTCGGCAAAACGGGCTTGTTCATTATCGCGGTCAGACTTCAATGCGGCCATGTTTTCGGGACTAAACTTGTCATCAAGTAAGCCCTCAGTGATTTTGGCGTTGATGGCGGTCAACTTTTCTTGTGAGTCCGTCATGGCGTCCTTAATTTCAGATAAATTCATTACTTTACACCTCTCAAAATATTTAATTTCTGTTGCAGTACAGTGTCGTGAACCGGCTCAGTTTTTGGCTTAACCGTCGGCTTCTTGTCGGTGGCGAGCATGTTTCTAAACTTGACGACAGCCGACTTGGCCGGGATAGAAGACGCGGACGCAACGGCTTGTAGCGTGTCAGCTGAGTCATCAAATAAAATCTTGTCGGCAAAGCCATAATCCTTGGCTTGCTCGGCCGTGAGCCACGTTTCTTTATTCATCAAGTCCAGCAGGTCGTCCTTGGCCATGCCTGTCTTGGCGACATAAGCGTTGGCGATTGACTTGTTGATGTTGTCCAACACCCCAGCCTTGTGGGCCATGGTATTAGTGTCACCTTCAACCGCTGAACTGGCATTGTGGATCATGAGTTGGGCCGTTGGCGACATCGAAACGGTATCGCCGGCCATGGTGATAACGCTGGCCGCACTAGCCGCAATGCCCGTGACTGTGACGTTGACCTTGCCAGAGTAATTTTTCAGCTCGGTAAATATGTCACTAGCCGCGAACACATCGCCGCCGTAGGAACTAATGGTCACATCAACATCAGCACCATCAGCGGCAGTAAGCGCGTCACTGACTGCCGCGGGACTGATACTATCCATGCCAAACCAGTTGTAGAAGCTGGCGGTCTCGTTGTCTACTACGTCACCAGTAAGTTTGATTGTCATTTACTCACCCCCTTTCGTTGGGTCATTACCTACGTCAAAATCTGGTGTGTCTACCGGGATAAACCCGACTGACTTAAGAATATGAGTTGCTTGCACACCCTCTAGGGCGTCGTTTTTGGTCAAGTCTGAAATGGTGGCGGCGTACTGACTGTAGTCAGGATCAATCGCCGGTTGCATGTCCAGGTCAACGCCGACACCTAACTTCATGGTCAGCTCACTACTCAAGGCGTAGATGTACTTGTTCAGCGCTTGAGAATAGGTTGAACGAACCTGGTCAATGTTACTGTGGGCCGACTCGTTATTTAAGAAGTCTTGTGGCACCCCAAACGCCTTAGCCACCTGGTTACGCGTATAGCTGACTGAGTTCAGCAAGTTGGCAATGTTGCTGTCAATCTGCGGCGTTGAGTACGTAGCCGTGGGGTCCATGACCATGACCCGGCCGGCATTGGCTCCTGAGTTGGCGCGCTCAAATTCTCGGCGAACGTTCTCTTTGGCTTCGGGGTCAACCCCACCAGCAGCAAGTGTAAGAATACCGCTTGGCCGAATAGCCTGGTTCAGTGACTTCAAAGCCATATCGTTGGCTTTGTCCTGAATGTTCAGGTCGCCGACCAGTGATTGCAGGGGACTGACACCGATAAACTTGTTGTCGCTCAGGTTGGACAGCAGCTTAAAGTGAAGCATTTGACCGGCGGGAATCGTTACCGTGCCCCGATTGTCATAGTACGTAACCTTGTAGTTAACATTTTGCTCGCCATCATCAATGATAATCTGAACCTGTGGCGGCGTTACCTGCTCAAAGTGGTGTAGGCGGCCGCTGGCGTCCAGGTTCATGACCACGTAGGCGTTGCCGTTTAGCAGTAGCGCCCCGGTGACGGATTGCCAAAAATTGTATGAATTAATGATTGGATTAGGCGCGTTCAGCTTATGCAACAAGAAGTCGTTGGCTGATACAAACTTGCAACTGGAAACGTCCGCTGAAATTAAGTTGACCACACTGTATATGTCTGAGTTCTTGAGGGCGGCGCTGGCCGTGGCGTAGCTGGCCGACTTGACGACCTGGCCGTTCACAATCAGGAATGGTTGGTAGTCAGAACTGGGCACCCATGCCCGATTACTGAACCGGCGCTTGAATGGATTAGTGAACTTCAATTAATCTCACCCCCTTTCAGTCGTCGCTACTACCGAATAGAAATGCGGTCGCAATTAGCATGACACCCAGTACAATATTTCCGACTGCTTTACTAAATACCGAAACGCCGGCGTAAATAGTGGCAATACCCATGATGTAGAGCCACATTGGTAGTGACTCGCTAATTAATTCGGCTGCTTTGAGGAACCCTTGTAATGCTCGTTTCATGTCGTCACTCCCTAAAAGCTGTAATTTTTGTAAAAGCTGTTGATGTCGTCTTGCTTCCAACCGGCAAATGGGTCATCGGTGCCGCGGTCGTCCCGTGAGACACCTTCAAAGTGAAGCATGGCTTCATAGAAGCAGTTTATGATGGCGTCCACGCAGTCGATTTTGTCGGTGGCAAGGTTCTTATCTATTTTGATACCGTTATTGTCAACCAGCGTAACGGCGTTGGTCATGCCGGCCTGCATTACCCGATCATCAAACATGGTAATGTGTCCGTTTTGCATTTCATGCCGGAAAAATGAGGTAGGCTCGTCAAGTGATTTTGTCCCTTGCCGAACTGGCTCAATTAGCCAATTGTTTTCTTGATCTAGCTTGTAAATAAAGACCTTATCGCGCCAAGGGTCATATAGGAATGACTGTACTTGCAGGTCATGAATTTCTACAAAATCAAGTAGCCAGTTGTAGACGTCTGAATAATCAATATCGCCGCCGACTGTATGCGAGATAGTCGCGAACCCGCGCCGTTCTTCTTCGCGGTAAGCAATGCCGTCTTGGTTTTCCTTGATAGCAATACTCTGTTGTGTCCGAGAAGTAGGAATAAAGGAATGCTGGTAGATGTGAAACTTGTGTTCCCCAGTGTCCTCGTCAGTGTACGGGAAGACGAACGCTAAGCTGGTGTCGTCGCTGTACTGTGACGCGTCAAAGCCAATGTAAACTTCCCGACCGGCAATATTGAAGCTGTCGCGCGGAATGATTGAAGCGGTGATGTCCTTCAAGTCCAGGTAACGGTTCTCTTTTTCGTTCAACCACATATTCATGTTCTTGGTTTGAAAATCGCCAATCGTACCAGCCAGCATATCGCTGTCGCGTTTGTCAATCAGACCCCCGAGAAGCTCACGTTTCTGCTCAGGCGAGTTTAGCAGCGGGTTACTCTTAGCCCAGGTCTCAGGCTTCTGAGTTTCCTTGAGGTCGTCTTGCGCCCATACCAGACACAGGTAAGTGTCGGCTTCCCGCTTATAGTCTTCTTCCATGGCTTTCGTCATCATTCGCTGGTCGTCATAGAATGGCACTTTCGGGTCAGGGTATGACGTTGAAATTTGAATGTACCGCCGGTCGGCAATCTTAATCTGACCGGATAGAATCTTAGATGTCTTGGCCCGATTCTTGAGTTCCCCGACTTCGTCAACGATTGCAGTACGGAAATGGAAACTATCGAATTGGCCCGACTCAAAGCTGACGGCCCGAATGACGTTGTTGCTTTTTTTCATAATGATCTGGTCGTTTTGGAGCATGAGACCAGATTGCTTGGCCAGTGTCTTGAATGGCTCAATCTCGGTGACCTTGCGCAACATCGTTTTCAGATAACCGAGTAGCTTGCTGGTTTGCTTCCAGTTGATTGACGCAACCAGGTAGTCCTGGTTGGACAGGCCCAGCGAGTCAAGCAGAAAAGTGTAGGCCATAATAATCGCGGCAATCATCGTCTTACCCTGCGCCCGACCAACTGAGATTAGCGACTTGGTAAAACGAACGCCGCCCGTCTTGGTTTTCCAGCCAAACAACTCGGCCATGATAAACTGTTGCCAACCGAGTAAGTGAACTGGGTCGCCGCTGTCAACGTCAGGGGTCACGCTTGCAAAGAGCAGTGCCTTGTTCACGGCGTCCGGATCATAGACGAACGGAAAATCAGGTTGGCCCTGCCGCTGTAAATCGCGCAAGTGGCGAAATGCCGCGAGCTTCATCAAATAGCCGGTAACCTCTTTTCCGTCAAGCACTTTGAAGGCGTACTCAGTACCGGGGTCGGTGAAGTGACCACGTAAATCATTGAACGCTGCGTCAGAACACGCCTGAGCAACGTCTTTTGTCTTGGAAATATCAATCTTTTTCAACATTGCTCACCCCTTTCTATCCGGCTACTTTTTGCCGAAGAACTTGGCTAAATCCGCAGCCACATTTTCGTCACCGTCATTACCGGCCGACTGAATTAATTCTTGTCGGCTTGCTGGCGTCAACCCCAATTCATTGCCGAGCTGTTTCAGGCGGCTGGTAGCAGAATCTAAAATCTGAGTCGCAGGGTTTCGCTTAAACCCAACAAAATCAGTCGCAACAATCTCACCGGTAACTGGGCTTAGTGCCGTCTTGTAGGCTTTCTTGGATTGGCCATTCTCAGAAACGTTCTCGTAGGCTTCCCGCATGGATTGGTAGTTAATGCAGAACGCTTCAACGATACTGCTGTCAAGCTGAGTAACGTTTAAGTCTTGCTTGTTCAAAACTGGCACAATGGCTGACCACATATCACGCGCAATGCCTTGCAAGTAGTCAGGCGGTGTTGCACTAAGACGTGCACTTTTCTTTTTTGCTGTCATTATCTAACCCCCTTACCAAAAGTGATTTTTAAATTGAAAATTTTTATAAGACAACTCCATTGGTATGCGGAACGGCCGCTCAGGCCTAGGCGGCCCCCTAATTTTTCAGGACGCGTTGCCAGTCCAGTCGGCTCATTCTTTGAAGTTTCTTGTCGCTCGTCTTTGCTTCTTGGCGAGACTTTTTATTGTGGCATTTTCCGCACAGCGTCCACAGGTTTGAACTTGCAACTCGTTCCTTATTGGAGCACAACCGCAGTGGAACGATATGGTCAACGTACATGCGTTGTTCTGACCTGCCACACACCTGACAACAGCCAATGTCTCGGTTATAGACTGCGGAACGAACCGCGAGCCACTGCTTTGAACGGTAGAACTTTGCCCGCGAACTTTGTGCCAGCTCTTTGCCAGAATCTTTGGCCGAAACTTTTAAGCCAAAACTCTTTGCCAGCTCGTCGGCCGCAGTGTCCTGGGCGTCAACCGGTTCAGCGAAACGCTTGGTTGTGTCATAGTGCTTGGTCTGTCGCCGACGGTGGTACTCATATGCGCGAGCGGCAACACCAGTTGAATGGCGGTGCAGGTATGCTTGATAGTGGGCGTTGTAATGCTTGGTGCAGTAGCGATACTTGAGCGGTATCATCTCACGGCAACCAGGCTCACCACATCGGTGTACTAATGGCATTAGTCGTCACCACGCTTGTGATGATTGGTGTTGTCCCACAGGTCATGCCAGACCGCCAGCAGTGACGCCACCAGAACCAGAAACGCAATCAGATACAATGGCAGCAGCAGAATGCCTAGCGCGATTGACCACAGGCCAGTCAGCTCACCGAACAACAGCACTATGAATATCATGAATAGTAACCCGATCATGTTGCACACCCACTTTCAAGTAATAAAAAAGACGCAGCACCGGCCACGTCTTGTATGTATGGCTGGGGAAGGAAATAGGAACCCAGCCGTTTGGAGGAGACACAGGTGATAATTAGGAAGGTTTGCGGTGCATTGGATTACACCGCTATTGGTGCAGTGGGAGTTGAACCCGTATCTTCTTTACTCTGCCGTTGAGCTATGCACGCCCATTTCATCAATCGCTTATGGTACCAATTTACACCCAAATTAGGGGTCAATTTTCTCGGTTTTTTCCACTTTTCACAAATCGTATAGTCCTAATCCTTTAGCACACTTTTTTATAAACAAGTTTTTCAGCTTATATGCTCGTGACTTACCAACGCTCAACATGTTGTTTTCGACCATTCCTGTTAAGGTATAGCGTGGATATTTTCGAAAATATTGTTCATCAATAATTGCTTGCGTATCGGGCCCAACTTCATCCAGACAGTCATCGATAACCTGACGCTGCTTCTTCAGTGCATTAATCCGTTTGTCCTCATCTAGTGTGATAATTAGCCGGTCTGCGCTATCGTTGAACCCGTTTTGTGCCCGACCGCCGCCAACGTTCTCATCAACCGGCGTTACCGGATAACGTAACTCCTGTTCGCGCTGTTCAATGTACTTATCAATCTTAGGATAATCACGTAGAATATCCTCTACCGTTCTAATCGTCGATCGTTTCACCCATCATTCCTCCTAAAATGGCCGTGTAAGCTCGTGTAGCACGTTAGTAATCTCCGCATTGCTCAGCATACCCAAAGCAATGTAAACTTCCTTAGGAACGCTGTGATTGCTTAATTTTGATTGGAATACAGCTAGTCCCATAAGCACATCATCTTTTGGCACTAATGATTCCAGATAGCTAAGTAACATACGCTGGTTACCGTTCATTACGTCTCGTGTTTTATCCATACGTCCTCCTACATGAATACCATCGACAGCTCATGGATAACCTGGTTGCGTTCCTTTGCTGACAACTTATTAATCGCGTTGCGCTGGCTGTTGCTCAGCTTGGTAAAGTGATTGCCACACCACACTAACGCCTGTGCCACATCGCCGCCATAGCTTGCCATGCCTTGCAGCACGTAATTTCGATACTCAATCTGTTCGTGTGTCATGCTGTGCCTCCACTTGATACCCGTCTAGCCACGCGCGTACAAATGCGTCTTGTATGCTAATCCATTGGCTACGAGTGCTATAATTACAGAAATAATACCTAGTCTTGGAAGACATTAATGTTTCGTCAAATGCAGACGCGATCGCCTGATCGTTACGCTTACATTCCTCGATCCAATCAGCGACACATTTAGGAATAACTGGCAACTCAGCATAAGTTTTTTTGAACATATCATCAGGAATCGCATGAATATCTTCTCCATATTTGATAATCCAATCGCCAATTTCAAATACAACTTCATTGGGGTCTTCTTTTGGATCATCTGAATCATCTTCATTAATTAGGATCGAATAGTAGACTGGATCATGTGTTAACGCATCAACCAAACTATTATCTGAAATTACCTTTTGTCCAAAAATATACTTTTGGCTCCCATCAAACTGTTCAGCTTCAACTGGTTGTTTCTGATATATCTTAATCATGCTGTGCCTCCAATAGCCGTTTAACTCGTCGCCAACGTGGCTTGCTTTGATTGATTGGCTTGCAAAATAATGTGTTGATATGCTGTGCGCCGTTCAGTGCCAGCCAAAGTTGAAAATTCCATTTAATCATGCTGCGCCTCCAATAGTTCTGGGTTCGTATGCACGTTCCCAATGACTTCAATCTCATTAATATGGTCACTAACTAGCATCTCATTCCCAGTAGCCAAGTCTTCTCCAAGGATATAGCTATTGCCATCCTCCATAATAACTTGTGAAATTTTAGGTTGAGCATACTTATAGCTAGACTTAACAATATCCCCAACATATATTTCCTTGCCATTGGCATCTTTCAGGCCGGTAAACTGCTCCAATTTAAGCTGGCTATTGTCTCCAACAGGGCCATCATTTCCACCTTGCACATTACCATCAGCAGCACTAGCTTCAACCCAGTACGCGTTGCCATCTATAAAGTCTATACAGTCGACTTGTAGAATTTTATGCTGCGTTTCGTCCCACACTCTAAATGTTGGTGTCATCATTCGTCCTCCCAATCTCAACATCACTCGGTGCCACCTCAATATGCCTGTGGCTGCCTTTAACTTTAATCATTGCCGATCGGCTATTGCCACGAACGATCCAGCATATCCATGTGGCAGGCTGTTTAGCGTTGCGCCGGTGGTAATACACCTTATCGCTGTGCTTCATTGTCTGCCTCTCGTAGTTTCTCTCGCATGCAGCGCACCCAATCCTTATCACGGTGCATAGCACCAGCCACTCCTTTGTTGTTAGGCTTATTCGTGTGTTTGACGTTGTATTTCAGTTGTGTCAGCTCATCTGGTGTGGCTTGGTAATCCAATTCGTCACGTTTTCGCATTCTGTCACGTAATTGCTGTA
The DNA here is from genome assembly GCF_024718525.1 of Levilactobacillus yiduensis. Taxonomy (NCBI): domain Bacteria; kingdom Bacillati; phylum Bacillota; class Bacilli; order Lactobacillales; family Lactobacillaceae; genus Levilactobacillus; species Levilactobacillus yiduensis. The sequence goes on along the minus strand of NZ_JAMXAZ010000026.1, from coordinate 9,318 downwards.
TATATTTCGGTTTATTGGACCGTTCTTGTGCAATATATTTGTTGGTATATCCGTGTAAAATCATGTGGCGCAGCACATTATTTTCTGCTGTGTGTTCTTCCTCAGTTTGACCGCGGATCTCTTTTTTAATGTCTTCCGGCCAATCATCTGGATCGTCGCCATAATTGGCATAAGCCTCCCTGATTGCGGCCGCCATTTTCTTGTTTGATGACATACACCTCTACCCCTTTCTCAATAGTCGTTTTGTCTCGTTCCTTAGTTCTTCAAATTCAAGTTTACGCCGTTCTTTCAAAACTTCATTGCAATTAGGACATGGGCTAGCTGTGACGGTGCTTGCCGTGCAGTGGTGAAAAACGCCAGTGCCATGACACAATGGACATTCACTCATACGTGACGCACCCCTTTCATGCCGTCAAAAATAAGTTGCTGTTCCGGGTTGTCTGGATATACGCGATCAATGAACTTGCCTTCATACATCTGTTTTAGCTGTCCTTTGGTGTTGTTGGTTGTAATGATGGTGATACCCTTAGCGGTGTTGTGATTAAAATCAACTCTAGCGTTAGACACCCGATACATGATGTCTTGCAGATCCTTGTGAACCGGTTTAATGTTACCAGTCATACCGCCTTCCGTGCCAAAATCATCTAGTACCAACACATCAACCTCAATCATTGAACGCGTTATGTTGAGTAGTTTGGAACGGATTGAAGTGTCCTCATATTTGTCATTGACCATTCTTAGCAGCTCGGCAGTTGATACAAACATGCCACTACGTCCATGGCTCATCAGGTGGTCCAACATAGCTAGTGCTAAAGACGTTTTGCCAACGCCACGATCACCCATCATAGCCACATTGAAGTTTTGGTTTTCTAATTGCTTAGCCAACACGAATGCCTTCTTGCCTAATGACTTAGCTAAGTGTGGATTGTCCTGCTTAGCAATATCCCAGTTGCCAAACGAGAATTTTAGCGGTATGTTTCCTGACCAGACCGAGTAGCTATAGTACCGGGCCATTTTGTCCCGTTTCAATTGTTGAGTTGCTTGTTCGGCCGTCTTACGATCTAATTCTTCTTTAGTCGGCAAGTGGTTCAGGTCAACATGGTGGGCATTGGCTAACCGTTTAATATATCCCTGGTCAAAAGTAACGTGCTCCATGCTAACCTCCTGTCCAATACTCGCGGCCCTCATGTTTTGGTTCAGTCGATACTTGATACTCATCATCAAATCGGCCATTGAACCATGTAGATCCATCCATAGGGCGATACCAATCTTTATTTTGAGCAATATATTGCTTGTACAGTTTTAGCTGAGTGAAAAGATAATCGTTGGAATGCTTTGCTGATTTTTTACGCCAAGCTTTGTAATGGTTAAACGCTTGCTTTTTTCCCTTTTTGTTGGGATAAGCTGACCAGATTTCCTCAAAGTCAGACTCAATTGAGGAAGGTGCAGCGACAGCTGCACTATTCTCTTTTGTAGTCTCTGTAGTAGTCTCTGGTAGTCTATTGGTATTGGTCTGCTCATTTTGATCACCTGCATGTGAGCAATTTGAGCACCTCGTATGATCATTTTGATCACATGCTTTGTTCATACGCTGATAATCAATTCGATACCATTTTGTTTTGTCAAAGCCAGCTTTATTATAGTTTCCACTGACCAAGTAACCTTGCTTCTCTAAGCTGTTAATTGTCCTTCGTAGTGTAACCTTGCTAAAGAACGGAAATTGTTTGTGCCATTCGTCATAACTGTTATAAACCCATTTATATCCATCTCTGTTATTACCAGAACGCTGTAACCAGTAGTGGAATTGTTGCAATACAATTGCCTCTTTTAAACCAACTCTTACTGCTAGTGTAGGCAAGACTTGTAATGGCGGCTCACTAATTAAAAGGTTGTTCATCTATATCACCTCATCGATAAATACGATTAACAATTACATTTCCACTTTTACGTTCAGCTTATTTAGGTGACGCTTTAAGGACGCATTCACTTTTTCTTGAATTTCATCTAAATCAACGACCACTGTTTGCGCTGTAGTAGCTGCCGCAACTTTTTCGTCAACCAGACTGTAAACTAACTTGCGCGCCCAGCCCTCACTATCGCCATATCCATTACCAGTAGCAAAAGCTTGATTGATAGCAGATTTTGTAGCAGTTTCAATCTTCTTGGCAATCATTTGGTCAACAACTTTTTTATTGTCTTTAAGATAGTCACGATATGCCTGTTCAATTTGTTTGTCTGTCAATAATTCAGTCATAAATTCCTCTAACTCCAATCTTTCTCAACGTCTCTTCGTCCAACTTAATCCCGGCAACTGGAATGTGATACTTCTCGCCAAACGCTGTCGGCCCGATTTTGTGCCATTCTGTATGGTGCTCACGACACAAACAGTTAACTCGTAGTTGCGTATGGTCAAGATGATTCCGATCGCGGCCAGATCCAACCGTATCAACGTGGTTAATATCCGAATGTTCACGGCCACACACCATGCACCGACGATGCCGGCAACACTGATATTGGTAATACTCTTGCTCTCTCGGTAGCAATTCATAGCCTTGTTTGAACGGTACACGCCACGTAAACATGAAGTCGATAACTAGGTCGAGTAACACGTTAGCGTCGCTCACGGACGATTCTGTCGTGTCTGACAGGCTAATCTCATTACCGTTGGTATACTCACGATATTGGCCATAAAACATTGCTTTCAGGAAGTCTTGTGGCACCACGAAGTAATCAGTAATATCATTTAGCAGGGCAAAAAATAGGCGTCGTTGTTGCGGTCTAGCTTTGCGTGTGTCGGCTAGTTCCCAATCCAGGTAAAGTTGGTCACGCGAACCGCTAACGGTCTCGATATGGTCTAAATTTGGCTGATGGTCAAGCTCAACTAACAAGTATGACTTGCCATTACGTTCAAAGTATTTTGATCGTGACCGCTGCATTTAATCACCTCAAATCAGAATGGTAACTGATCATCCTGAATGTCAACATTGCCAGCGTTGTTAGCAAACGGATCACTTGTATTATTTTGCGGCCGATTGTTTTGATAACTACCGTTACCAGTAGAGTTCTTTGATTCCAAGAACGAGAAGTCCTCCACGACCACTTCAGTCACGTATACGCGTTGGCCTTGCTTATTTTCATAGTTGCGTGTTTGAATACGGCCTTCAATGCCTACCAGAGATCCTTTGTGGAAGAAGTTAGCAAAGTTTTCTGCCGACTTACGCCAGATAACGCAACTAACAAAATCAGCTTCACGCTCACCTTGTTGGTTGGTGAATCGCCGATCAACGGCCAGATTGAAAGTAGCTACAGCAGCACCGCCTTGTGTATACCGTAAATCCACATCACGGGTTAGTCGTCCGGTCAAAACTACTCGATTAATCATTAGAATTCCCCTTCTCACTTTGTTTTTTTAATTGAGCAGTCACTAGGCTGATCAGTTGGTTAGCACCATCATGCGTCAAATCGTTGACCTGGCTAACGTTTAATTTTTCCAGATAACCGTTTCTAACAGCTTCAATTGGGGCGCTTGCTGCCTTACTCATTGCCTCAAACAATCCATTAAGTGTTGTGGCCTGCTGTTTAGTTACAGGCAGGGGTTGACGATTGTTTTGTTGTGCCGTACGGTTGCTAGGAGCCGCTTTAGTTGCTTGTTGTCCATCGTCATCTTTAGACGCGGATACGCCGAATGCGGCTGATAAACTATATCGTCGTGCATAAGTTTCAGCAGAGCCGAATGCCTGCGCGTCTTTACGCTGTACTGGCATGCTAAGCGGATTGTAAATAATGTACTCGCCACTAGCATCAAACAGCATAGTCGTAATAGAAACACCATTAGGATCGCTGGTCGCTTCCTGCGTATAACCTAACGACTCTGGCAACGCTCCATCTACTGCAGCGGTTAGGTCTTCCAAAGTTACATAATTTCCATAATGGCTTTTTCCATCTTTACTTGGCTGTGCTTTGAGTAAATTCTTACGGAATTGTGCCATACTAGTAGCCAAGTTTTTAATTGATTCGCTTTTTTCCATGTTTGCCTCCTACTTAATTCGAATTGACCGTGTCTGTACCAGCTTGGCGCCAGGAACCTCTTCACCATCATTGAGTGCCTGTTTAATGGCCGTTTTATTCAGTTTCTTTTCTACCTCAGTAAATTCACCAGGAATAAGTTTATCGTCCGTCACAGCAACACTAACGGGGTTATTTTGAATCCAAATAGACAGGTCAATATCTTTGATTTTGTCCTTGCCTGCTGATTCCATTCCGTGCTGTAATGCTAATTTCAACCGGCTAATATTGTTGGACAACGCACGCATTCGTTCTTGATCGTGTTTAATTTTATCTGCAAGTTGCTTTTTATCAGCTACCAGCTGATTAATAACTTTGCCGTAGCCAATTGCTTTGTCAGCGATGCTGTCTTGTAAACTTTCAATTGTGTCAGCAAACAGCTGCTGATCTTCTGGTTTGGCACTATTGGCCAGTTCAACGACATGCAATAAGTTGCCCTCAAGTTCGTATAGGTTCATGCTTATTCCTCCGTTCGTAACTGTTCTAATCGCTGATTAGTGCGGTCAAGCTTAACTGCCAAATGCCGCTTATACTTTTCGTCAGTGGCGTGTTCCAGACAATTCCGTAAATCCGTTGCCAATGTTTCCAGCGCCTCAACGTGAGCGTTATGCTCTAAGATCGCTTGCTCCTCGTCAGTCTGGTTAATGCGCGTGACCACAGGCGTAGAAAATTTTCGGTCATATTCCGCGCTTGTTCCGCCTAAAGCCATTGCCAACGCCCCGCTTTCTGAGTAGAATTGTCATAGAATAGTTTTGACAAACGTTTCATCTTTTCGAGTCCTGGGCTGTCCCCCAGGGCTATTTTTTTATGTCCTAATTTCATCGATCAACGACCTCCAATCCGCTAGTAAACATTTCAAATGGCTCATGTCCACGCTGCTTAATGACAGCAATTTTCTTGTTCGACTTTCCGTAAACGTCTGGCTTGAGTTCTACTACTTTACCAACACCAGCAGACACCACCTTGATACCTGCGGCATACGTATCTTCGTAACTGACCTTGTCACCAACATTAATTTTCATGTTGATCCTCCATTCCAAAGAAGTCTTTCCAAAATGGTGCCCATCCGCCGGCACGTACCACTGACTTCCGTAGCTGATAACCGGCTGAGGCGATCAATACAATTACTGTTAGCCAGAAGGCTAGAAAGCCAACTAGCAGATAAGTTTCGTACATATAACCATTCCTTTCTTATCTTGTAATCAGCAACGTAACAATCACTGATACAACTGCTGGAATCAATACTCGGCTGATGATCAGCCATGTAAATTCGTGACTATTTTTTTGCAAATTATATTTTCCTTTCAGTTGTATACTTGAGTTATTCCAATTAATCGAGGTGAATTAAAATGAAGTTTAGACAAGCGCAGTTGTTAGAGTATGCCCTGAAAGTCTTTCCAGAGTTATTTAAACAACCGGGAATAACTCAGATACCTGTTTATAAAATTGTATGGAAAATTGATGATGACTTAGTGACTGCCAACACTTACCAAACGGATTCGTATGATAATCCCGTGACTAAATACGTTATGAGTGACGGCACTATCAATACTGACAGATGGTCCACTTCCGATATAACTTCGGACCTCTATCGAGTACGAAAAATTTTGTTTGATAATTACGGCCATCAATATAGTGATCCCTTCGCTATTTATAAATCACCATCACTACTGTGTCAGGAACTAGTTGAAAAATATTCAAATTTTGATATTGGCGAACAAACTGGAAAATGTAATTTGTTTAACGTCAAATATCTAAAAAACAATGCTGAATTGCCTTTCTTATTACTCGATCCTGATACTGAGCTAAAAATAGTTAGTTTAATTTCAGAAAGTTAGATTCATACTTGATTTTGTCGTAGGCATATTGAAGACTGGCGTATGCGTCATCATACGTTAAGCCTTCTTTTTTTAACAAGCTCACGATTTTTTCACCAGACTCTTGTGTGTTATCTGAAAACAAATCACTAACTGAATTTTCTCTTTTAAATCTTGTCAGGTACGCGTCCTTTTGACCTTCGTAAGACGTTTTCTTTGCCATTTGTTTCGTCTCCTTTTGTAATCTATTAATCAAGCTATGCTGTCTGCTCAATACGTGGCAAAATTCCTTTCGATTTCAGGAAACTGTATAAGAACTCTTGCCCCTTTTGTGTCCACTTCATGGTGTTGCGTACCTTTTCAATACCATCACTGTTGGTGTATCCGTAGGGTTCGACATGTGTGTAGCCTTGATCCTGATACTTGGCATACAGCAGCCATGTCTTACCTTGCTTGTATTGAATGCCTAAGCCATGCAGTAGCTTATTAAACTCACGCGTTGAGTAGCCGTAGTTCTTAGCGATTACCGATGTTGTTTCCAACCCTGGATTAGCTAACATCTTGTCGGTGTAGTCTGCTTTAGGCTGCAGCACTGAAATTTTCTCTGCTTGGTCAGCGGCCAAACGTAATGCTTCTGGCAACGTAGATGGAACTTGGAATTTAACTTGCTGTTCCATCTCGTTGAACGCATCAATGTACTGAAGTTTAAATTGCAGTGCCTTGTCTCCTGTGAAGCCCATTGCTAACAAGGTAAATCCGTCGCGATTCATGTAATACATTGGATATTGCTTACCACGATTTTCATAAGTTCCTGTAGCAAACATCTCGCGGCTCAATTTTGAGCCACCAGATTCCAGTAGCTTATCAATGTCTCTCATGATATTTTTGTGTTCTTTCTCAAACGTATCTGCTACCTGCAAGCTGCTAGTAACTGCTTGTTGGTCTTTCATGATTACTAAGTCGTTCATGTGGTTCATTCCTTTCTAGTCAACTTGCCAATTTGTCAACTTCACGATTAAATTTTTTTACTACAGACAATAAGACTAAAAAGTCTATGCCCGTAGCATTTGCCATTTTGTCAAGCTGTATTGCTGATATATTGGATGGATTAACTCTCAGCTTATATAGATAAGAAATGTCAATTCCCATTTTATTGGCAATATAATTCATTCTCAAACCAGTAGATACAAGCTTTTCGTCTAATGGCTTATATGTCTTTCCCATCGCCTTGCCTCCTTCCTTATTACAATATCTAGTATATATCTTGTTGCCAATTTGTCAATAAAAAATTGCCGATTTGTCAAAAAATATATTGCTTATTTGTCAAAAAACGGTAAACTAAAGTAGTAATAAAAAATTCTGAAAGGAATGGTAAACATGGCTAAAGTAGTTCTTCCTCAAATGATTGATTACTACAGAAAGCAAAACAACATGACCATGGCTGAATTAGGAAGCAAACTTGGAAAAACTACTTCCGCCATTTCACGTTGGATATCAGGAAGTAGAAGCCCCATGGTCGATGATTTGGAACGACTGTCTGATTTATTTAATGTTGATATAAAAACATTAATGTACGGTGCCGATGATGATTATGCTGATATGATTTTGAAAGTCGTTTCTAAGCTATCTGTTGACCAGCAAAAAGATGTTTATTCATTCGCAAAGGAAAAGTTGTCATCTTCTAGTAAATCTAACGTCATCAAGTTCCCTAAAGACGATGACACCCTCGAAATTACGGCAAACGGTGTCCTCTCTGCTGGTGTTGGTGAGTTCCTTGATGATTCTACTAAGCCATTCACTGTAACCGTACATAAGCCCGTACCTAGCAATTACGACTATGCCTTCCAGATCAACGGCCACTCAATGGAGCCTGTCTACCAGGATAAGCAAGTTGTTTTCGTCAAAAAGGAAGACGATTACCGTGATGGTCAGATCATTGCTGCGGTTATGGACGGTTGCGCGTATCTGAAAAAGCTGTCAGTAGTTGATGGTGAGGCTACGCTGGTATCACTCAATCCACAATATCCTAATATCAAAGTTGATAAAGAGACTGGCGTCAAAGTATTAGGCGTTGTATTTTCATAAGTCCCCTACATGGGGACTTATCTTAGCGCTCAAAAAGAACATACGTTTGATTAGCCGGGTGGTTGGTCATAGGTCCGAGTCCTATGTAATCAGTTGATTCACAACTTAAATATGGAGGCTGTTACTATGACAACATTTGAATTAGAAGAATACTTGGAAGCAAACAGTCAGATTGTCGATAATTTTCGAGATAAATATACTGCGTTCCTAACCGAACAAAACGCAGACCGCCCCACCAATAAAAAGTGGAGTAGTCTGCGCATTAAAAATGAGACCAGCAGTGCTGTCATCAAATTCATTAGCAATATCCAAGCCAAATTGAGTTCAGCCATGAAGCCCCGTCAGCGAAAATCTTATGATGGCTGGGTTGATTATATGGAACGCAATGAAACCATTGATAGCTTGGAAGAATCCCTAATGGATCTGGATTTTGTTTAAATAAATACCGTCAATTCTCATGATTAGCGGTATTATAACTATATAAGACCAGATACGGAAGTCGGTAAAAGCTGGACCCGTTCTAGGAGAATAATGCTATGGGACTTTTTAAATCTGCTGAAGAAAAGCAAGAACAACAAGAACAAAAAATACAATCATTTCTACATTTGAAGGGTCTGGAATCATTGGACCCAGAAACACATAAGCTGGTCAAAAACATAACAGATGAGCTATTCATGAATGGATATTTTAAGGCATTCACTTCCCTTAATATGACCAATGCAGAGAATGCCATGTTAAATGACCTAAACGCCGTAGTTGAACAAAATTGGTTACTAATAAAACAAAACGATATGATTTATTCTCAAGGCAAATTACAAGTTTAATCCGAACAAGCCCGGAATCTTTCAATGGCAGTCTGTTGATGATGTATTTTTAATGGTCGTTGATTAATTAGTTCAAGTGCTGCTAGGATCTCATCAGTCGTTACTTGGCTAAAATTGGTCTTTTTCGGGAAGAACCAGCGTAACCGTCTATTAAAATATTCATTGGAACCTCGCTCCCATGGTGAATATGGATGGCAAAAATAAACTTTGATCTGATAATCCTGTTCTAAGGCCTGATAATTGGCAAACTCTTTACCATGATCAACAGTAATGGATTTTACTTGGGGACCGAAGGCCCCCATAAACTTGCCAAAGGCGGTGTTTAGAGCCTTAGCCGTTCTATTAGGGGCTTTGATGGCCCATAGAAGTCGGGTCTTACGTTCTACGAATGTAACCAGACATGATCGTGACTCACTTCGACTAGAAAGCACCGTATCTACTTCCCAATGACTGTCAAGGGCAGTTTAAAAATGTAGGTTTTCGGCAGAAAGAAATGTAGGTTTTCGGCAGTTACTTGAGGCCACGTA
>NZ_JAMXAZ010000025.1:0-41237 GCF_024718525.1 Levilactobacillus yiduensis | reverse complement strand
TCATAAGGGAAGGCATTCCCTATTTCTATACAATTCAGAAATCTTTTATGCATTTACACAAGATATTTTACGCTCTCGTATTTTTCTGTCCAGAAGGCAAAAAATGCTGATTTTTTTATTTTTTTTGAAAAATTTTTTTATTTTTTGGTAGCGCATTCCCACTGCCATGGGAATGACAAGAAACGTAGATGTATCAAGGGATTTGGCACGATAGTGTATACGATGTATTAGCAATATAGTTAGCTAGTAGCCTGTATGAAACATTTTAAAAAATTCGTTAATTTGACGATTAGGGAACATAAAAGTTTGGCTGGACCATCAATTTGAAACGGATACAAATGCCGTCATATAGGCGTTTTAATTGTAATTATGTTTATAATATAAACGCTTATAACAGTTATAAAAGTGTTTTCCGATTATTTATTCTCCCCACAGATGATTAAGAGTGGACAAAAACGAAGAAATGGGGTATTATATGTTTGTAAGGTTGATACAGAGATAACCGCCAAGCGTTGGGGAGCACGATTAACTAGGGTAATCCCGTGAGGCAGTGACATCGATCAGCCAGGGTTGACAGAAATTCATATTTAGCCAAAAGGCTTAAAGGGGATAATTAATATGTTTAAGAAGACTTTAGGTTTCGTTGCTGTTGCTGCTGCATTAACTGGTTTGGGTTTAGCTTCAACTACGACTGCCAACGCGGACTCAACGGATCCAACGACGACTAATGCGACGGTTAATTTGACCGCTGGGACTGGTACTGATGGGAGTGTAACGCTGGTTTCAGCTCCAAGCATTAGTTTTAAAGATTCAACATTAAATGGGTCTGCTGCAACGGCAGCGGCTACCTTGACTGGCAATTTGATTGTTAATAACGCCGGGGGAGCAGACGGTTGGGGCGTGACTGTATCTGCTTCACCAATGAAAGCAACTAATGCAACAACTAATAAGGTCAGCACCTTGAAAGGTGGGGCTTACACTCTGAGCTTTGCACCGAGCGCCATCAAGAGTACAACTGACACTAGTGCTGATGATACAAACAAGTCGACCGTACCAAGTAGTACTGATGCAAAGATTGACACTGGGGATGACACAACCGGAAGTGGTACAACTATTTTAACTGCTGCTGCTGGTGACGGTGTTGGTACTTGGAATGGTGGCGTGAAAGCTTCAGACTTGACTGTGCCTGCTTCCGCTATTGAAGGATCATACACATCTACCTTGACTTGGGCGTTAAACAATGCGCCAGCTTAATCAGAACTAAATGAGAAAAAAGGCGAACTTGTTCGCCTTTTTTTGTATCTATTAAGTAACCGTATAAACGAAAAATAGCTGGCTGCTTTTTACAATTTGTTTTTGTAAACAACAGATATTGCAAACTGAATAATCCTTACCTTTTACACTTAAATACCAACAAATCAGTGCCTTGAGTAAATGTAAGAAATCATAATAAATAGTCGTGAACCTACTATAAAGATGTTGGTAAAAATATTTTTCACCACACATGACTAATTGTGGACAAAAACTAAAAATGGTGTTATTATAACCAATGTAATCAGATGAATTCATCAGATTCTTTGTAATGGATATTGTTAATTAAATTTTAGGTAAGCGGAACAGGACGTGAGGATGGGACAGCGATGCGATTACGAGATATAGGTTTGCTGGTGCTGAGCCTGCTGATCGTCGGTTGGGGTATCCCAACCGCAGCTCGTGCAGATGATGTTCAGCAATCACAGTATTCAGTGACCCTCACCAAACCGAAAACGAGTCCTTCACCGGTCATTAATGGCGGTGGCGGGGCACTCATTGACGGTGAAGATGGGGATACGGTAAACGGCAATCCAGTGAATGGCCACACTCATTCAGCGGGGGCAACATCACCGACCGGAGCTAACGGTGGTCAAGGGGCTACAGTTAGTCCGGCACACAGCAAGCAAAGTGGTCAGGCGGCCTTGGTCGCCACGCGTAGCACAACGGGAAGATTGCCACAGACTTCTGAAACTTGGTTCGGACTGGGGACCATGACGGGAGTCATCATGTTGTTGCTAGTTTGGATAGGGATTCTATTTAAGAGAAGAAAACAACAAAATTAGTTGAGGGAGATTTTTATTATGACTAAGAAAACTTTACAATTATTAGCTTCTGTTGCTTTGGTTGCAGGCTTAGGCATGACAACAGTTACGGCGAATGCGGCTGGTACCACAAGTTCTGGTTCTGTTGGCACTACTGCAAAAGTCCAGTTGGATAGTAATGGCGCTGGCGACAATGGTGATGGCGACGGCGGTAACGTGGCTGGGTCATTGGCAATTACTTCTGCACCGGACGTTGACTTTGGGACAGGAACTATTGATGGTAAAACTGCGACAATCTTAAAGGATAAAGCATTGAGCCAAGGTGAAGAGTCGCATGATAAGGCCGCTGCTGCTGGTGCCGTTACCGTTGTCGATCCTGGTACTGCTAGTGGTTGGCGGGTTCAAGTTAGCAGCAAACCACTTACGTCAACGATTGGTGGGACTGGTGCTGCCGCTGCCATCTTAGGTGGAACGTTCACTTATGATAACGGGGTTGTTGCTGGTGGTGTTACTAATACCAAAACCGAAGTCGTAGAAAATCCGGCTACACAAGATGCCACGTCCTTGAAATTTAACAGTGAAGGTACGGATAATCAAAATGTTTACCATGCTGCTACTGGTAGTGGTGTTGGAACTTGGACAAACACTTACAAAAGTGCTTCAATGACGATCCCAGCTGGTAACGCTGCTGGTTCGTACTCAGCCGACTTAACTTGGACGTTAACCAACTCACCAGAATAATTAACCGCAGTCAAGAACGAAAAGGGAGGGCTGCGTCGTGACTAGATGGACATCGTTATTCGTGACTTCGTTGGCCCTCACGGCTTTAGCCTTGAGTGGGTCAACTGCCGCAGATGCTAGTACTCGGACTCCCAATGATGATCAGACGACCACGGCTAAGGTCACATTAAAGGGCGGCGATACTTCTGGTGCCGTCAATCCGCAGAATCCAGATGGCTCCGGGAGCGCATTTCCTGGCGATGACTTGGATGCGAATAATCACGGGACCGGGTCCACTGGGGCTTTGACGATTGACTATGCGTCGAACCTGGTGTTTGATGAAAATAGTTATGACAATGGTGTCATTACCGCGACGGCGACGAATCATCAGGCCTTCGTTCAGGTGAGTGATCGCCGATACACTAGGGATGGTTGGCAATTGATGCTGACCCCCAGTATTTTGGTGGGTCAATCGCGTGCATCGACGATTGGCGGCAGTGATGCGTCGATCGAATTGGGCGTGACCAAATTTCTCGCGTCCGGAACGACTGTCAGCAAGTATCCGCACGTCACCACGACGAGTACCACGCGATTACCGCTGGGAGAGATGGCCAAGGTCGGTCAAGCCGATTACGGCACCGGCCTCGGGACTTGGATCTATCGGTTAAATTACGATACCACGGCACCAACCAAGTTGTTGGTCAATGGGAGTGCGGTTGCCGAGACCCAGACTTATACGGGCATGTTGAATTGGACCTTAACTGATTCCTTACATTAAAAATGTAAAAGTTTCGGAATGCGGTGGCGACAGTCACCGCATTCTTTGTTACAATGAGTTTAAAGTTGAGTTTTTATGGAGGTTGGGAGAATCATGAAACGTTGGCTAAAGATTTTGGTAACATTAGGGACGTTACTAATGGCGTTCGGTTGGGTTCAACAGACTGTTCACGCTGAGAGTGTTGGCTATTCGGTGAGTGCGGTTTTGCCGAAGAACCAGGATGATAAAAAGGTCACGTATTTTGCTTTGCGTGTTAAACCAAAGCAACAGCAAAAATTAACGATTGTTATTCGCAATACCAGTAAATCAATGAAACGGTTCCAAGTGGGGGTCAACCAGGCCATCACCAACGATAACGGGGTTATTGACTACAGTAAGGCTAATCCCACATTGGATAGCTCGCTGAAGGTTGGCATCAAGGACGTCTTCAGTAAGGACAGTACCCAGAAGGTCAACGTGCCAGCCAAGAGTAGCAAGCGGGTCTCCGTCTCCTACACCATGCCAGCCGAGAAGATCGACGGGATGATTTTAGGTGGGGTCTACGTGAAGCAGTTGACCGACAGCGACAATTCCAGCGCTAAAAAAGGTGTCACGATCAAGAACGCTTTTGCCTATGTCATTGGGGTCCGGCTCCGTGAAAGCAGTGTCGATGTTGCCCCTGACATGCGCCTACACACGGTCAAAGCAGGGCAGATCAACTCCTACAACCAGATTCAAGCCAACTTACAAAACCCACGGCCAGGTCTGATGAGTGAACTCAAAATCAAGTCCAAGGTCACTAAGGCCAACGAGACTAAGACAGTTCTAAGTAATGAGAAGAGCAACATGTCCATGGCGCCTAATTCCAACTTTAACTACTCTATTCCGTGGGGTGGCACGCAGTTGAAGGCGGGCGAATACACGCTGACACTGGATGCTTACGCCAAGGGCGGGTATCACTGGCACTTCGTTAAGAACTTTAATGTGACCCAAGCCCAGATTAACCAGTTGAAGAACAAGATCAACACGCCACAACAGAACAACTACCTCTGGTGGTTCGTGGCTGGTGGGATTTTGATTCTCCTCTTGCTGATCGTCATTATCTACTTGTTGATGAAGAACCGGCGTCGTGATGACGACAGCGCTTCTGACAAGACAGATTCAACTAAATAAAAATAACGATAGCCGTCACGCCGTTTCCTGAGGATTCGGGCGTGACGGCTTTTTGCTGCAGAAAGTTAGTTCACTTAACAGTGATAACGTTTTTTCTGACCAGATTCGCGACTATAGAAGGCTAATACGGCACAAGAGTTCGAGAATACATCGTATAATTGGGTTAGATATTTAACGCAGTAACGGTTCGCTAGCATCATTACCAAGGTGAATGAAAAAGGTTGAGGCCATGACTAGTTTGACATTGAGGGGAGTGTCAGTGATGAAATGGCAACGAATTTGGTTGAGTATTTTAGTCGCGCTTGCTTGCATGCTGAGTGGGATGGCGATTGCGCACGCAGACACGCCTGATGGGTTGCCAATTACGCCATATTTCAAGACGGGGAATTTTACCGGCGCTAGCAATTCGGCTACGCTGGTCGCTAATGCCGCGGGGCAAAAGGAAACGGTACAATTGACCGATGCCGCCAACCAGTTGGGAACAATTTGGGCGGATAAGGATAATTATTATTTTGAGTTGAACCACGACCAGAAGGCCTCGATGTGGATGTACTTTGACAACAAAGGCAGTAGCGCCGGGGATGGGATGGCATTTGTCCTGCAAAACGATCCCAACGGAACGGCTGCCGTTTCCCGGACCGCACTGACCAATGTGCCAGCGGCCGGTGAAACTTTGGGTGTTTGGGGGAGTCCAGATAACTATACGGTGAGTGGGACTAACAATGTCGCCAGTCAGGCGATTCAGAACAGTTGGGCACTGGAATTCGATACATTTCCGAACACCCAGCCAATTCCAGACGCGCTGGGAAAGTCCACGACCTTTGATAGCTATATTAATTATGTGACTGATGAAAATACGAAGAAGCCTCACATTGCGTCAAATTATCCGGCGCAATCGGCGACTTATAACAAACGTTATTATGCGGAAAATCAGTACTACACCGTCATGCTCCACAAGGGAATTTTGAATCCGGCACTTTCCAATGGGGCTTGGCATCACGTCACGTTGAAATACACGGCTCCCAGCACCTATCCTGGTACCGGGAAAATGACGTACACCTTTGACGACAAGGATGCCGCGACCGGGTTGGCGACCGCTACGACGGCAACGACGACGGTCGATATCAATACCAGCATCGTCGATCCCGAGAATACGGGCAAGGCCATGTGGGGGTTCACCGGTTCAACCGGCCAGCATTTTGAGACGAATCAGGTCGTGTTCGAACAGATTCCCGGGCTGGTGGACGCGAGTGCCGTGGCCAGCATGTATGACCGTACCGAAGACGACGTGCAGGTCCCAGCCAACGGGATGATCATGGGTGGCGACAGACTGTTGTTGAAATATGATCTGACTTATAATTCGGGTCGCAAAGCCTGGGACAACGTGCAGGCAGCGCTGGCGATTCCAGACAACCTGAACGTGACTTCTGGCAAGGTGACCTACGCTGATGGGACGCAAGAAACGGTCGATCTGAGTGGCTATCGGCCGGGCGACAAGCAGCTGATGTACACGTTACAAAAGGGGTTGTCGACGGCCAATAAGACCGCATCAATCTCGCTGTACGCCACAGCGGAAAATCCGACGGCTGGGGCCACGGTTGACATGACGACCAGCAAATTTAGCTCACCTCTTGGCATTGCGACCGCTGATTTGAGCGGCTTTGGCATTGTGCACTCAACCGTTGATCTGGCAGCCAAAGTGACGAGTGGCGAGACGGTAAATGTACTCCCCGGTAAGACCACAACGGTGACGGGGACAGCTACGTTGCAGGGAGCCACTAGCAATGCCCAATTTACCCTGCACCCAACGCTGAATGGCCAAGACCTGGCGCCAGCGACCTTCAGTTCCCAGAAACAAAGTGATGGCAGCTTTACGGGGCAGTTCAGTTATCAGCCGTTGGTTAGTGACCTCCATTTGGGACTGAACACGCTGACCCTGTACGTATCAGATGCCATGGGCAACTCGTCGCCGGATGTGACGGTGACCATCAATGTGGCCGGCATCCTGAGCTACGCCAATGTGCCGCAGACCGTGACCTTCACCGACACGCAACTGACGGGGGCTAGCCAACTGATTTCGCGAGAAGGCGACTGGAATCTGCTGGTCAACGATGCGCGAGGCAGTGGGTCAAAATGGCAGCTGACCGCACAACTAACAAAGCCGATGACGGCCACGACAAAGCCAGCCACGCAACTGGATGGTAGCCTGCAGTACCGCGCCAGTGATACGGCAACTCCAGTCACAATTGGGACGACGGCGGTTCCCGTTGCCACGCACACCACGACCAGCGACGACGAAACGACCAACGCCACCGGCTGGGATGCGGGTGCAGGGATGCTGTTGCACGTGAATAGTAGCGCGACGAGCGGGACCTACACCGGTGAGATTACTTGGAATTTGGCGAATGCACCGAGCTAAACGCACAATTGAGATATAGGCAAAATGAACTACTGGCTGATTGTGCCGGTAGTTTTTTTACTGCAAGCTAATGATAAAACAGCTAAAGAATGGTCTATAAAAATAGCGAAAATCGTTTATAAATATTGTTATATCAACAATTGGGCTAGACTAATCTGGTTGATGTGGTATACTAAATGAAACTAGTACGTAGTGTTACTATTGTATGGGAGAGAATATAAAAATACTGATAGATCACTGCCAATGAAAATTATTGGTGAGGGACATCGGTGCCGTTAAACGCTTGAGGTGCCGCAGATTGTAAGGATGACATCAGATAAATATCGTGATGGGGCGACGGAGATGTGGGGAAGAGAATTAGCAACAGGGCTGATTATGCTAGCCCTATTACAGGTAATCAGGTGGTGGCACAAGCTGCGACTAGCGATGAGGCTAGTACGTCAGCATTGTAAAATCAAGGGCTATTGTTAAAGGTGAACGCGGATGCTGTCCAAGGCGCGTGTTATAGCGGCGTGAGCTAGACATATGTGGTTCAGGGCTAAGGAGTGGCGTTATGAGTGGTTATTATTTTACTTATAATTCAGCTAAAGGATGGTAAAAATTAACTTTGACGAACGGAAGAAAAGGCAACGTAACCTGGCTTCTTAATACTGCTATCTAAACAGGGACCAGTAAAAATATCTTGTACATGAGTGGAGGAAAAATATGATTAAGGGACTCATCGCGTTAGGCGGGGGATTACTGCTGGGGATGATTTGGGGAATTAATTTTCACCCCATTCAGGCATTGGCTAATCAGGCCTATGGGGATGCAGCGGCTGCATTGAAACATGCACCGCAAGGCATTCTCTTGTCAAAATACTTTGCTGCGGGAACGGGGAAGCAAGTTCAAATTATTCCGGCGCCGAATCCCCAGATTAAGGATACAGAGGCAGTACAATTAACCAATGGCACGAATCAGATTGGCAGTATTTGGTCGAACGATCAAAATTACTTTGATCTGACAAAGGAGCAAACCGTGTCAATGTGGCTGTATTTTGGGAACAAAAATATTAGCGCAGGGGATGGTATGGCTTTCGTTTTGCAAAATGATGCGTTAGGTCAGGACGCAACAATTCAGCAACCGAATATTTTACCATTTGGGGAGTCGTTGGGCGTATGGGGGAGTGATGATCAAAGCAATCAAGGGAATCCAAAAAAAGTTGCGGCGTCGGCGATTCAACACAGTTGGGCATTGGAATTTGATACGTATCAGAATGACAGCGTAGCCTTTGAGGATATTGGGAAGGGGAATGCGTTTGACGCAGACCATCAGGAACAAGATGCAGCTGGTAAGCATTTGCTGTCACGTGCCCATATTGCGTCAAATTATCCGGGTGAGGAAAATAGTTACGCCACACACCAGGTTTCTAACTTGCCGAAATCAGCAGAGGTGGGGAATTACGTGACTCTCCATCATCAAGGTATCTTGCAAGAGGGATTTTCTTTCTTGTCAAACGGTGAATGGCACCACATTACATTGCATTATCAACCAACCAAAAAAGGTGGGCGGATGACCTATACTTTCAACGATAAGGATGCCAAGACAGGGGCTAGCCAGCCAGGAATCAGTGCCAAAGTAGAAATCGACAAACATAAAATTGACCCTGAAAATCGTGGATTCACTTACTGGGGATTCACGGGCTCTACTGGGAAAAAATGGGAAGATAATATTGTGGTCTTTGACCAAATGCCTGATCTCGTGGAAGCGACGGCAAACGCTACCTTAAAAGATCTTACGCAACAGACACAGATTTCTGGAGCAAAGGACCGCGTTGCTGCAGGCGACCGGGTACAGTTGAATTATCAGGTAGAATACCTTAAAGGGCGGTCAGGCTGGCATGATGTAAAGGCCAAGTTAAGATTGCCACCCAACATCTCATTTGAAAAAGGATTCATCACATCAACTAACGGCAGTGTCCGGAACATTTCCCCAGAAAAATTAGCCCAACATGAGGTAGACCAATCTATTGCTGAGCAATTGAATCAGAGTCAGTCGACCGCCAATATCACGTTACTAGGTAGAGTTAATGAAGGGCAGGCAACAGTTGCGGCATTTACCAGTCACTTTTACGGGACCGAAGCAGTGACTGAAGCTTCAACGCCCGACTTTACAGTGGAAGAACCAGAACGACTACAACTCAAATTAAATCAAACCGATTTGGCCATTTCATCGCAACAAGCGCTGAGCCTTAAAGGAACGATTTCAGCGACAAAGGCTTTGATTGATAAAAACGTGGAAATTCGGTTAAAGGGAAAAGGAATCTCCATGGCATGGACCGTGGTACCAAAGGGAGAAAACCAGCAAGTGACACTCAAAGTGCCAACTGAGAATTTGCAACCAGGACCCAATCAGTTGACCGTCACAGCTGTGAGCGAAACAGGTCACGCAGCCAAACCCGTGACGGTCAACATCTTCGTTGGCCAACTTGACTTTGGGACTGTTTCAAAAAATCTAGACTTTAAAACTAATTTAACCGGGCAAGCGCAATGGGTTCACCCCAACCAGCCGTTACATCTCACGGTTGCGGATACGCGACGAACTGCAGCGCAATGGCGAGTGATGGCAAAGGTTGATAGCTTGAAAAAAGAAGGGCAACCAGATTTGGCAGGAAAGCTGGTCTACAGTACTCCTGGCGGCCAACAGACTGATCTGTCACAGGAGGCTGTGCTTATCACGCCCCCTAAGAAGGCCGTCAACAATGTGACAGTGCTTGCCGGGGAACAAGATGATGATGGCCATGTTGCGTTACACGTTCGTTCTGACGCCGTCGCTGGAATCTATTCGGAGAAAATTACCTGGGTGTTAGCGAATGCGGTGACTTGAGATCAGCAATGACAACGATAATTTCGGAGTGATTATTAGGGCCATAATCGTCATGGCAAAAAGAGCTTGGGCCAAGCACCCAAACTCTTTGATATCTCTGAACTTATATTGCTGTGAACACGCAAGGAAGTAGCCGATATTTACTAGAATTGGCAATCGTTGGGTCCTCAGCAGGGAGTTTATATCTAAACCGCCTGATAGAACCCTATCACTGGGCTGCTTGCTCGAGCTGGTCCAACCATACGGGAAGGGCTTCGGCCAATTCCTGATAAGTCAGCTCAAACTTGTGCGTGTACCAGGGGTCGTCAATGGCCTCACCGGCACGACCGGGTAAAATGTCCAGACACAGCTTGATCTTTTCACGGTCGGCATCTGTGGGTGCTAGCCGCTGTAGGTTATAAACGTTACTGTGATCCATGGTGATGATCACGTCCGCCCAAGCAAAGTCGGCCGCGGTAATGGGGCGTGAACGGTGCTGGCTGGCGTCTAGTCCGTGAGCCCGCATGGTTTTGAGTGCGCCGGGGTGGGGATGGTTACCTTCTTCTTCCGGACTAGTAGCGACCGAAGCCGCTGTGAATTGGTCCGTCAGATGACGTTCCTTGATCAGCTGATTGAAGATGGCTTCGGCCATGGGAGAACGACAAATGTTGCCAAGACAAACAAAAAGTACGTGTTGCATGGGATACCTCCTAATTAATGGTTAAGACGGGCAGAGTTGCTGGAGTCCGGCTTCACCGTTTGTTATGATGAGTGTACCAGAAAAATAGGAGGAGTGAGCATATGGTAGCAACTATTATTATCATCGTGGTTGTGGTCCTGTTGGCGGCCTGGTACATTAGTGCTTACAACAGCTTGATTCGGACCCGGACCCACGTGCAAGAATCATGGAGTCAAATTGACGTGCAATTAAAACGGCGGAATGATTTAATTCCGAACTTGGTCTCAACGACAAAGGGATACGCCAACTTTGAACAATCGACGTTAAAAAAGGTCGTCGCCTTACGGAATCAATTGACAGCAGTTCCCGCCGGTGATCACCAACAAACCATGGAAGTGTCTAACCAACTGTCCACGACGTTGCGGTCGTTGTTTGCCTTGTCTGAAAACTATCCTGATCTGAAGGCCAACACGCAGTTCACCCAACTGATGGAAGAGTTGACCAACACGGAAAACAAGATTGCCTACTCGCGGCAACTGTACAACAGTTCAGTGGCTAACCTGACGATGAAAATTCAGTCTTTCCCAAGCAATATCGTCGCCAAGGTACATCATTTCCAAGAAAGCGACTACCTGCAGGTCCCTGAAGAGGAAAAGACCGCGCCGAAGGTTAACTTCGATGACTTTAATTCAGATAAGTAGGCGATAACATGTTATATGACCAAATTGCCATGAACAAACGGCGAACCGGCTATGTCATGTTTGGGTTTGGCGTGTTGGTCCTCGCCTTGGGAGCGGCGTTAGGCTACTTGTTCTGGAACAACTGGATTTCTGGAACGGTGATTGCAGCAGTGGTGGCGGTCGTCTACATGCTGATCATGATCAGTCAGTCGACCAACGTCGTCATGAGCATGAATCACGCCCGAGAGATCACAGACGTCAGTCAGGCGCCGCAGCTGTGGCACCTGGTGGAGGACATGGCCTTGGTCGCGCAAGTGCCGATGCCACGGGTCTTCATTATTGACGACCCCAGTCCCAATGCGTTTGCGACGGGGAATGACCCGCAACACGCGGCAGTGGCCGCCACGACCGGTATCTTGGAACGCTTGAACCGTGAAGAGATGGAAGGCGTGATTGGCCACGAGATGTCTCACGTTCGGAACTATGACATTCGCCTACAGACCATTGCGTTGGCACTGTCCGCCGCAATTAGTCTGCTGGTGAACTTTGCCAGCAACTGGTTCTGGTGGGGTGGCAGTCGTCGGCGAGATGACCGTGACTCGGGCGGCAATGTCATTGGAATTGTCATCTCGATTTTCCTGGTGATTTTGGCACCGCTAGCGGCTAGCATCGCGCAAATGGCCTTGTCCCGAAACCGGGAGTATCTGGCCGATGCCGCCAGTGTTGAACTAACGCGTAATCCCCAAGGGTTGATCAGTGCGCTACGCAAGATCGATGATAGCGAGCCGATGAAAGAAGCTGACCCGAACAGTGCCGCCTTGTACATTAGCGACCCCTTTAAGCACCAGAAGAAATTCGCAGAATTATTTGCGACTCACCCACCAATTGCGGACCGCATTGCGCGACTCGAAAAAATGTAAAAATTGTGGGCGTTTTGGGGGTGTTTCGTAGTACAATTAAGTGTGATT
This sequence comes from Levilactobacillus yiduensis, assembly GCF_024718525.1. NCBI lineage: Bacteria > Bacillati > Bacillota > Bacilli > Lactobacillales > Lactobacillaceae > Levilactobacillus > Levilactobacillus yiduensis. The sequence continues at coordinate 28,922 of NZ_JAMXAZ010000025.1, read as the reverse complement.
GAGACTAGGGGAAAGAGTGTGCAACCATGCGCGGAAATTTTATTTATTTAAGTCTAGAACCCGTGACGAATATGATTTATTCGTTGGGCATTTCACCAGCTGATTTTTTGAACGGCGTACCGGCCATACCGAATCAGCTGCTTTTGCTGAACGAAGAATCTGGCGCCGACGTGGAGATCAATCCTCACACACGCCTGCAAACAGTCACGGGACAAGCGCAGATTCGGCGCTACCTGTTGGCCAAACACGACCGACCCGTCAAGTGGCTAGACTATACGCATAGCGACGATCTCGATTTCCTGTTGCCTAGCGAAATCGCAGAGCTGTTGTACTTGGCACACATGGAGACGCATTTGCGGACGCCGTTTTACGCGAAGCTCCAGAATGAATACGCCTTTTTGACCCTGCGTGATGGCTTTTACAAGACGTATTACCGGCACTTGGCAGATTTTGATCACGTGCTAGAAGTCAGTATCAAGCGTCATCTGCGGGCAATGCACAATAATCGCTGGGTCTTCGCCCGACCGTTAGCTATCAGTGACGTGCCTCACGAGATTCTCCTACAGCTGATTCAAGGCCTGCTGGATGGGATGATCGTGGCATTTGACCAATTGGTTGAGCGGCACCGAATCTACGTGATTCCGGTGCGGGCCATCACCCATCCCGAACGGCAAAACACGTGGTACACCCAAGAAGAGGTCTACGCTGATTCGCGAGAGGTGGCCAGTTTGCGGTATGATCTGGCGACCCGTGAATGGGCGTTGAGCATCCATGATAATCAAGTTTTTAGTGACGTCGCGGATTTAATTTGAATTAAAATGAAGGGAGTTGGACCGGCGTCTGGCTCCCTTTTGGGTCACCTGCCAATGGATTTTTTGACCGTGTTTTAAGTTAGCGACCGGTAATCCATGGTATAATGTGACTCAGAATCTAATGCGGAACGAACTAAGCGGACTTTGAGGCCGCGTAGCTTGCAATTGAAACCGGAGCAATCGAGGGGATTGTTTCGTTAAATTAGGAGCAGAAAACATGAAAATGCAGCTTGCCGAAATTGCTCATGCTGTGGGCGCAATCAATGATTTTGAAAAATGGCGGAGTGTCAGTGTCACCAGTGTGGCCTTTGACAGCCGGCATTTACAACCAGGGGGACTCTTTATTCCATTGACGGGTGAACAGGATGGACACAAATTCATCCAGTCCGCCATCGACCACGGGGCCGTGGCGACATTGTGGGCCCGCGATCTGGCGACGGCACCCGCAGGCTTTCCAGTGATTCAGGTTGCTGATTCACTGAAGGCCTTGCAGGACCTGGCGCAGTACTACCTGTCTAAAATCAACCCACGGGTGGTGGCCATTACCGGGAGTAACGGGAAGACGACGACCAAGGACATGATTGCGGCTATCTTGAGCACGCAGTTCAATGTGACCAAGACACACGCCAACTTCAACAATGAGATTGGTGTGCCGATGACCGTGTTGTCCATAGAACCCAACACTGAGATGTTGGTCGTGGAAATGGGGATGGACCGGCCGGGTCAACTGGACTTCTTGAGCAAGCTGGTCTCACCGGACCTAGCCGTAATCACGATGATTGGGGAAGCTCACATCGAGTTCTTCGGTACCCGTGATCGGATCGCTGATGCTAAGATGGAAATTACCCACGGCCTCAGTGATGATGGCATCTTCGTGTACAACGGCGATGAACCGTTGCTGCAGGAACGGGCCGCTGACCTGACACAACGCCAGGTCACGTTTGGTCAAAATGACGACAACGACCTGGCGGCGACTGCCATTCAGGGCACCGCGACCGCCACGACGTTTACCACGAATCAGTGGCCGGACCTGACCTTTACGATTCCCATGATTGGGACGTACAACGTGAATAATGCGCTGGCTGCCTTGGCAGTGGGGAACGTCTACCGGATTCGTCCCGAGAACGCACAGAGGGCGTTGCAGACGGTCAATTTGACTGAGAACCGGGCTGAATGGCTGAAGAGTACGACTGGTGCGGCGATCTTGAGTGACGTTTACAACTCCAATCCTACGGCCGTCAAGGAGGTCTTAGCGGCCTTCTCGAAGACGCCGGTTACCGGCAAACGCTACGTCGTTCTGGGCGACATGCTGGAATTGGGCGATCAGGCCGACGCGATGCACGCTGGGTTAGCCACTGCCATCGATCCGGCGGCTATCAGCCACGTGTACTTAGTAGGTCCCCACATGGTGGCACTCCAACAGGCACTGGCCAAACAGGCACCGGACCTGGCCGTCAGCCATTACGAAAGTGCCGACCTGGCAACGCTTTCAGCCGATTTGCAAGCTATTTTGACTCCCGCCGATCAGATTTTATTGAAGGGATCTCACGGGATTCATTTGGAGCAAGTATTGGCGGCGTTACAGGATTCTACAGAAAATTAATGTGAACCTTAAGCAATTTCCACAAGTCGTGGGAGTTGCTTATTTTGTTTCAGCGTTGTATGATGGCTTAGTTGTATTTAAGAAACGAACTTACCCCGCCCTAGCCAATCATGGTCCGCAACACGGAAAACGGATTTTTTCCAAGAACCTTGAGGCACTAGGGCGACGTACCCACTTAGGAGGAAATTATTTTTGAAGTTTAAAGAACTGGGTCTTTCCGAGGACCTACTGAACGCAGTTACGACAGCAGGTTACGAAGAAGCGACCCCAATTCAAGCCGAGACAATCCCCATGGTTTTGGCGGGTCAAGATGTGATTGGACAAGCCCAAACCGGTACCGGGAAGACTGCGGCCTTCGCCTTACCTATCTTGGAAAAGATTGATAAGAGCAATGAAAATGTTCAGGCGTTAGTGGTTTCACCAACGCGGGAACTGGCAATCCAAACCCAAGAAGAAATTTATAAATTAGGCCGTAACGAACGGGCCAACGTCCAAGTCGTTTACGGTGGGGCAGACATTCGTCGGCAAATCAAGTCCCTGAAGAACCACCCGCAAGTGGTTGTTGGGACCCCGGGTCGGTTATTGGACCACATTCGTCGGCACACGTTGAAGTTAGACCATGTTCAAATGTTGGTCTTGGACGAAGCCGATGAAATGTTAAACATGGGTTTCTTGGATGACATTGAAGACATCATCAAGCAATTGCCAGAAAAGCGTCAAACGATGCTCTTCTCCGCAACGATGCCACCCGAAATCAAGCGGGTCGGTGTCCAATTCATGCAAGATCCTAAGCACGTGAAGATTAAGGCCAAGGAATTAACGACCGACTTGATCGATCAATTCTACGTCCGTTCACGTGATTTTGAAAAGTTTGATATTATGACGCGTTTCTTCGACGTCCAATCACCAGACTTAACCATCGTCTTCACGCGGACGAAGCGCCGGGTCGATGAAATCTCTAATGGGTTACAGGCACGTGGTTACAACGCTGCCGGGATTCATGGGGACTTGACTCAAAAGCGCCGGACGCAGATCATGAACCAATTCCGTCATGGGCAATTGGATATCTTAGTCGCAACCGACGTGGCTGCCCGGGGGATCGACATCAATGATGTGACCCACGTGTACAACTATGATATTCCACAAGACCCTGACAGTTATGTTCACCGTGTCGGCCGGACTGGCCGTGCCGGGAAGCATGGGGTTTCCATGACGTTTGTGACGCCAAACGAAATGGATTACCTGCGTGAAATCGAAAAGCTGACGAAGGTGCGTATGCTGCCTTTGAAGCCGCCTTCGGATGAAGAAGCTTTGGTCAGCCAATTAGGCGCTGCCAAGGACAAGGTCTCTGAATTGGTTAACAAGACGGATACCGAAAAATTCGCCAAGACTGCGGAAGCTTTACTGAACGAATACGATGCTGAAGACTTGGTTGCCGCTCTGTTGAACGACTTGACCAAGGATGACAGTAGTCAAGTACCCGTTAAGATCACGCCAGAACGGCCATTGCCTAAGCGCGGTGGCAAACGTCACGGCGGTGGCGGCTACCATCATGGTGGCGGCAATCGTCGTGGTGGTAATGGCGGCGGTTATCGTGGTCACCGCGGGAATGATTCCCGTGGCGGTCGTGGTGGCTCGCGCGGTCATGACTCACGGAACCATGATTCTCGCAATCATGGTGACAACCGGAATCGTCGGAGTAACGGCGGCAACGGTGGTCGGCGTAACGAAGGTGGGAGCCGCGGCTTCACCATTCGGAAGAAAGACTAATTTGCGTCACTAAAAATTGATTAGATGAAACTCGCCTCGTGGCATACGGGGCGAGTTTTTTTTACCGTCAAAAATACGATAGGGACGGGGCTTGTAAAATAGATTTACCCTATAAATGGATTTTGGATAAAAATATTAGTTGCAATCTGGAAATAGCCATGATATTATTACCTTATCGAATTGATACGAGATAACTTATATACAATAACGGAGGATTCTAACATGGCAAATCATTTTGACTTACACGCTGCACTGACGCTCGCCACTCAGCCGGGGCCATTCATGACCATGACCCTACCGATAACGGGGATTCCGGCGACCGACCGGACCCAATTCAAAAGTCTTCTCAAACAAGGAAAAGAACGCTTAGAAAAAGTGGCACCTGACAGAGCGTGGTCAGCTTATGATGAGGCCTTTAGCCCATTTAGTCAGGGACCGCTCACCAACGGCAGTGCGGCCGGCCTGTTGATCATGGCGGGGCCCACGGATAGTTATCACTACTGGTTACACACGCCAGTAGCCGCCACGGTGACGGTCACTTACCAACCTAACGTGTTACCCATTTTACAGGCGCGTGATCAAACCAGTGATTTTGACCTACTGCTTCTAAGCCAGGACGCTTTCGAACTGGCACAGGTCCGCAGCGGGCGACCAGAACTGGTCAACTTACCAGTTGATGCGCCAGCTACTTTGACGCAGGCGCTAGGGAGTGAGCAACGGGGCCGGGGCCGCTGGCAACGGTCGGCTGGTGACCAGACCCATTACAGTGGGACCGGGTCGCTGGATACAGCGCAGACGGCCGACCAACGGAACTATTTCCGCATGGTCGACAGCTACGTCAGCCAACACTACTCAAACGTCAACCAGGTACCGCTGATTCTAGTGGCCAGTGCCAGCAACCAGGGGAATTTCCGCAAGGCCTCCCAAAACGCGTACCTGGACCCGGTCGTGCAGTTGGTTCAAAATCCCGATTTGGCGGCGGCCAATCAGACACTGGCGGCAGTGACCTTCAAGGTGTCTGAGCAGCGCCACCAACAGGCCACTCAGGTGCGGCACGATGTTTACGCCAAGGCACGTCAGGGGCAACAGGTAGTCCAAGACCTCGGTGCTCTCGCCACGGCGGCGGTTCAGGGGCAGATCACCAAGCTCTGGATTCGCGCCGATGCGACGCAACCTGGCCATCTGAGCGATAAAGGAGAAGTGATGACGACCACGGCCCTCAGCCGGCAAAATAACCTTTACAACGACCTGGCTCTCCTGGTGAGTCGCCTGGGTGGACAAGTTGAGGTCTTACCGGCAGAAGCGATGCCGACCCGGAGCCCCGTAGCAGCGCAACTCCAGCTACGTGCGGCGATGTTACACTAAAATTGACATAACATAATTCATGAAGATCGGCGGACTGCGAGACGCTGGTCTTTTTTACTTAAGGTGTGCTGCTCGGCCAGTCGTTATAGATAAACCGTTCAGGCTAATGGTCTGCTGAAATTAACAGAACCAGGGCCGCCAGCCCCCACAGCATTTGGTGGACGGGCGGCGGTTCAGCTCGTTAGATAATTAAGTTTAAGATTCGACTTAACTCGGCAAGTTGAGGGGGTCAATCGCAAAGGGCTGTGCTAAAATATAACGTAGACATTAATAGGAGGTATGGCGCGATGATTTACGGAACCGGCATTGATATTACTGATCTGGCGCGTGTTCAAGCCGTCGTGGCGAAGCAGCCGCGATTTTTAAGCAAGGTGCTGACGCCCAACGAACTGCATGATTATCAGCAGTTACAAGGACAACGGGCAGTCGAGTTTATCGCCGGTCGCTGGTCAGCCAAAGAATCTTACAGCAAAGCCATGGGTACTGGAATTGGGGCCACCGTGGGCTTTCAGGATATTGAGATTCGCGATAATGACGCTGGCCGGCCCATCGTCATCCGCCAACCGTTTGGGGGCATTGCGCACGTTTCCATTTCACATACGGCAACGTTAGTAATGACGCAGGTTATCCTAGAAAGAGGGAAATAAGTATGGTAGTTGGGGTTCATCGGCCAACCAAGTTGGTGATTGATCGACAAGCATTACGGGAAAATATTCACACGGCGGTGTCACGTTTGGCACCGGGCTGTGAATTATTTATGGTGGTTAAGGCTAACGGCTACGGCCACGGGGCAATTCAGGTGGCGCAGGCCGCTAAAGACGCTGGGGCCACGGGATTTTGTGTGGCCATTTTGGACGAAGCCTTGGAGCTGCGGGCCGCGGGATTCAACGAACCCATTTTAGTGTTAGGGGTCAGTGAACCGGCCGACGCGCCGTTGATGGCGGAACAACGCATCTCGGCCACGGTGGCGGCGCAGGACTGGTTAACGGAAGCGCATCAATATTTGGCCCTGGCACACGTGACTGCCCCCCTGCAAGTTCACTTGGGCTTGGACACGGGAATGGGCCGCATCGGCTTTAAGACCAGCTCGACCTTGCAAACGGCGGTGGCGTACCTCAACGCCCATGCCGACCTGAATTTTGAAGGTATCTTCACACACTTCTCGACCGCAGACAGTCAAGACGACCATTACTTCAAGCAACAGGTGGCGACTTGGCGGGCACTGACGGGAAAATTGGCGCCTTTACCACGTTACGTCCACGTTTCCAACTCGGCGACCAGTCTATGGCACGCGGAATGCAATGACAACATGGTTCGGTTTGGCGTGGCGGGATATGGATTAAACCCTTCAGGGACTGAAGTAGCTGCCCCGTATACGTTACATCCCGCAATGCGCTTAATTAGTGAATTAGTACACGTAAAGCGGGTCGTGGCCGGTGAATCCGTGGGTTATGGCGCCACGTACACCGCGCAACAACCAGAGTGGGTCGGCACGGTGCCAATCGGCTATGCAGACGGGTACGAACGGCGATTACAAGGCTTCCACGTCCTAATTGATGGCCAACCTTGTGAAATCATTGGGCGGGTCTGCATGGACCAATTAATGGTGCGGTTACCGCATGAATTTGCCCGTGGCACCCGGGTGACGCTGGTTGGTCGTGATGGTGACGAAAACATTAGTCTCCAAGACGTTGCTGACTATTGTGGCACAATTCACTATGAAATTGCTTGTGGTTTTACGACGCGGTTACCGCGTGTTTACGAAAATTAAATTATGGGCTTCTAGTGTCCTGATTCATCGTTTCGTGGTAAACTAGATGAGACGAAGGATTAACTTGAGGAGGGGCAATTCATGGCTCAGTTACAACAATTGAATCGGCCGCAGTTACGGCTGCATATCACCCGGACAGCACGGCATCAATCGTTGATCCCACTGCATTCAGCAGCGGCACACAAGCTAGCTTTAATTGTTGGTTATCAAGCAATGGCGCTCATCAACCGTGATTTGGCGCGGGCCTTCACGCCTTGTGAAGAGGAAGCCGAACGCCGGTTAACCCAGTTTCGTAGAACCGAGATCAAGAGTTAAGTTTAAAAATTAATACAGTTAGGGGATGGCGGCCCATGGCCCGTGTTGAAGTCAAACGCGGTGACGTATTCTTCGCCGACCTATCACCAGTCGTTGGTTCGGAGCAAGGTGGCATGCGCCCCGTGTTAATCATCCAAAACAACGTGGGGAACCACTATAGTCCGACCGTAATCGTGGCGGCAATCACCGCTCGGATCGAGAAGCCAAAAATGCCGACACATGTCGGCATTTCCGCAGCTCGGACCGGAATTGAGCGGGATTCCGTCATTTTGCTTGAGCAAATTCGGACCATTGATAAGCAACGATTGAAGGATCAGGTTACCCACTTGGACGTAAAAACGATGGCAGCGGTCGATGCTGCCCTTGCAACCAGTATCGGCTTGGTGGACAAGGCGCGTAAGAGAAAAGCAAGATAGATTTCGTACATAGCATTGCGGCAAAATTAAGCTGGTGATTCACCTTATTTTGGTGGGTCGCCGGCTTTTTGTCTACCGCTACCCTGAGAGTTTGATGATGAGGTTGGTTCTGGTTGCTATCGAGATTGTGGCTATTACCAAATATGTGACTAGACCGGTGCCTGCGGCTGTCAGGGGTTCCACCTGCTATGGGGAACGGCTCCAGCCAAAGGGCGGGCTTCCACCTCGCTTTGAAGTCTGGCAAAACCCACCAGTCTTCAAAGTCGCCCCACGCTGTAGGCTGAGAAAGGACCTCAGCCAACACCGTCGACACAGCTGGCTCCACCCCTGACCTCCTCCGGCAAAGTGGTGACTTCCAGCGGTACTTTCTCAGTGCATGGTGGGCTGACGATGCGCACGATAGATCTAAGTCAGCAATCACTAACGGCTTCACAGGTGAGTGGTGTATTACGGTAGGGTGGTAGTCAGGGCAAGTATCGCCAGCCACATTTCAAAGCAAACCAAAAAAGGCCAACCGCCGCAGCGATTGACCTTCACAACGTAATTTAGTTTTCGTGCCGGAGATCTTCAATTTCTGGAACGTGGAATTCCTTGCGTTCCAATGCCTTGACGATACGGTCGAGCTTTTCCTCGTCCACTTCGGCGGGCAGGGTGAACATGGTCCGGTGAACCAATTCGCCTTCCTGAGCGTCCAAGCTAATGACACTGGCAATGGACGTATACTTAGTGATGATCTTGGCCATCCCAGCCAGGTCGCCACGTTCGCCAGCCGAGACCACGGTGATCACGTAACTGCCGATATTGACGTTCCACGACTGAGATAACATGTCCATCAACCGCGTATGCGTGAGGATGCCATAGAAGGCGTTCTTGTCGTCCAAGACCGCGATGTAAGGCAGATCCTTGATGGAGAAGAAAACATTGAAGAAGGCCGCGTTAACGGAAATGAACTTGGTCGCGTTCTTCAGCAATGATGTCACCGGGAGCTGCATGTCGCCGCCCCGGGACTTATGACGATAGATATGCATCTTGTAGATGTTTCCTCGGAAAATTTGCCCCGTTTCATCTAGAATTGGCACACACCGATAACCTGAGTCTTCTAAGACCTTCAAGGCCTGTTCCAAGGTGACGTCCTCGCGAACCGTAACCAAACGTTCCTTCGGCTTCACTAGGGATTTAAGCAGCATAGCAGATGACCTCCTAAAAAATTAGAAACTTCTAATAATCTCTTCTAATAATACCATATTTTCCCCACCAACGGGTAGCTATTTCGCGGGAAATTCGTGTTAAAATAAAAGAAAGCAAGTTAAGGAGGGGAGACCCTGTGAAGAATTCCAATGATCCCGAAGACAAGCCGATTATTACCAAAAAATGGTTGTACTGGACCTTGGCTGCCTTCGTGGCAATTTTAATTTTATTAGCAATTGGCATGATTTTTTAACGTTCGGAATTGCTAATCAAAAAAGTTGCACCGCCGTTTTTGGTCGTGCAACTTTTTTAAAATTCAATTAGAAGATAATCACAGGCGTCCCAACCTTAACATTGGCGTAGACGGCCGCAATCTTCGAAGGTGGGGTGTTCACGCAACCGTGAGACCCGTGCTTGACGTACCAAGTGCCACCGTATTGTGGTTGCCATGACGAATCATGGATCCCAACACCGGTGTCATCGACTGGCATCCAGTACTTCACTGGGGAAGCGTAACTGGAGCCGTTGTCGTTTTGACCACGCAATGTGGCGTTTCGTTGTTTGCTCCAAATAACCCAAACACCGGTTGGCGTATGGTGCGCAGTCGTTGGTAATCCAGTCACAACGTCGGTTGAAACGACGACTTTTCCATTCTTGTAGACCCACATGTGCTGGTTAACTTTATCAACTTCGACGTACGATTTACCAATATCCGTGCCGTCGCTGTGGTAACCGCTCCCTTGAATGACTGGGGTCCGGTCCATGCCCTTACCCGCAAGAATAACCTTGCTGAGGGCCGGCGTCTCGGATTTAACTTTGATGCTCCAGCCATACAGACCAGCCTTAACCTTGACCGTGCCACGCTTCGTCGACTTGAATGTCCGGGTCTTGTTGATGGTCCCGTACTTGTGACTAAGCTTGGTCAAATAGGTCTTGATGGCAGACGAATCGGTCGCCAACTTCCCGTTCTTAAACGTGATCCAGCTGGCTAAGGTGTCTGCTGGAATCGTGATCTTGTGACCACTCAGTTTGTAGAGGTAAGTTTGCTTGGTGATGGCTTCTGCCTTGGCTTGGGCCGTCTTGAAGGCCGCTGAAGTCGTTGTAACTTGTGGTTGCCGATAGTCACCAGCCACATCAACGGTACTTGAGCCTTTTTCGATGGCTGACGTAATGGTCTTCGCTAACTTGTCAGCGTCGAGTTGGTTACCCTTTTGTTCCTTGGTAACGACCCACTTGCCGTCTTGATAGCTAAACGTCGCATCTTTGGCAGCGGTCCGCGTCTTGTTCGCCTTAGTCGCAATGGACTTGGCGAGGGATTGGACACTCTCCTGATTCTCGTCACTGGCGTTCAGCTCGAGGCTGTCGGCGGTGGCGGTCGTCACGTGAGCTGGCCAGCTCCAGACGTTTTGCTTACCGATTAATTGCTTGAGGGCGGCCTCGGAGGTCACTTTCAAGTCAACTTGCTTGGTTTTGATGGTGGTGACGGTCTGACTCCCGTCTTTTAACGTGTATTGCTGGTCCTTCAGCGCGGTTTTAAGCTTGGCTGCCGCTTGGCTAGCCGTATTGCCACCGACGTTAACGCCGGCAATCTCCGTGTCCTTGAAGAACACTTGTGCTGAAGAGTAGTGAAGCGCTTGGCCAACATAAATGGCCCCGACCGCAACTGCTGCGGTGACTAGGCCAATGACCAGACCTTTTCTTTTTTTCATAGGTATAACCTCCTAAAATAGCCAGTGGAGGAAAAGTCGTCATGCTTAACTACCATGTATTAGCATACCCCAAGCTTACTTCAAACAACCTTAAATGGCAATGCGAACGCATTTATGTTAACGGTTACATTACTTTCAGGGCAACTATTACAGAAATTCAAAAAAATTATGACTGCAAGTATTCGCTCATCTTAATTGTTTGCCTATCTAGTGATAAACGACGCGAGTTGTCGGTAACACGAGTCGAACCTGGTGTCGCACGACTGTCTTGCGACACCTAAGGTTACAGACTAGCTGAACGAAAGCCTGGCAAGGAAAACTAGTCTGGTAACCTTCGCCTAAAATAGGGAAGCTGTACGCAACCCCTGATTTAGACGAAAAAAATCGTTATCCCCAACTTTCCGAGGTTATAGTTTTAATGCGATGGGTATCTGAGATTCATGGCGTTAAGATTAGTCATTACAGCCTCGTAGCAGAGACTGGTCGCCTACCGTCTGCCAAATATGGGTCGGGTCGCTGTGGGCGGACGGGTCGAGCCAAAGTGCGGTCTCGACACCTCGTCTTTGAGCCGAAGGTCACGTCTCAAAGTGGCCTCACAGCCGAAACGTGTGCCAACAGTCAACTGGTTCCGCCTAGCATCGTTGATGTTCGGCAGTTAACTGCCTGTTGGCACATGCTTTTTCAGCGGCTGAACCCATATTTGTCGAACTCTCGGCTGCAGGATTGCTTGTCAGCCATAATTATAAAGTTAACTTGGCGACTAACTCCTGATCGACACAGTAATGCTGATAGACACCAACTTGCCGGAGGCATCCAGGGTGGAGCCTACAGCGTGGGACGACTTGGGAGACTGGTGAACTTGGCCAGTCTTTCAAGCGAACCGGAAGACCGCTCCTCAGGCTGGAGGTGTTCCCCAGAGCAGGCGGAACCTTGGCTGACGCAGGCGCCTGGTTTCGCTAATTCTAGCAGGCAGAACGCTATCGTTTCGGGAATCAACGCGTTAAGTCTACTTGAGGAAAGCACCTAGGCTACGTCAGTGATCAACCGTCACGTTAGCAGGGACATCGCTGAAATGGCAACGTTTGTCTACATTAGTGGATAAACTGCTACGTAGCCGAGAGTGAGCTAAATTTGGACTCAGCCGTGGGCGTTTTCAAGTGACCTACTTGGAAACGGGCGTCTTCGAGACGTGGTTTTCGGCTCGAAGCGAGGTTGAAGACCGCACTTTGGCTTCGACCGGTCCTTCCCACAGCTTCACGGTCCAAATTTGGCGAACGGTAAGGCAGCCAGCACGGGCTACCTGGCATTCAACGACTAAGTTTGTAGCTATAACCCCGGGTCCACATTTCAGATTGTAAACAAAAAACGCCGCTCCCCAAGAGGAGTGACGTTTCCAGTGACTGAAGCTTAGCCTTCAAGTGCAGCTAAACCGTCAGCAGTAACCTTCTTCAAAGTTTCAGCTGACTTAGCCATTAAGTCCTTTTCCTTGTCAGAAAGTGGGACTTCGATAACCTTTTCAATACCCTTAGCGTTGATGATTGCTGGGGTACCGATGAAGATATCGTTCAAGCCGTATTCGCCGTTCAGTGGGGCACCGACAGGCAATACCGCGTTTTCGTCACGCAAGATAGCCTTAGTGATCCGCATCAAGCAGGTTGCAACACCATAGAAGGTTGCGCCCTTACGGTTAATGATTTGGTAAGCCTTGTTACGGGTGTCATCTTCGATCTTAGCTAAGTCGTCATCAGTGATGCCGTGTTCCTTAGCGATGGTCTTCAATGGCTTTGAACCGATGGTAGCTTCGTCGTAAGCGGCGAATTCTGAATCACCATGTTCACCCATGATGTAAGCTTCAACGTTCCGTGGGTCAACGTCCAGCTTGTTAGCCAGCGCAACACGCAGACGAGAAGTATCCAATGAAGTCCCAGAACCAATAACCTTTTCCTTAGGGAAGCCAGAGAACTTCCAAGTAGCGTAAGTTAAAATGTCAACTGGGTTAGCAGCGATAACGAAGATACCGTCGAAACCGGAATCAACAACTGGCTTAACAACAGCCTTGATAATCTTCAAGTTCTTGTTGACCAAGTCCAAACGAGTTTCGCCTGGCTTTTGGGCAGCACCAGCAGTGATCACGACAACGTCTGCATCCTTGCAGTCGGAGTAATCGCCGGAGTATACCTTTTTAGGTGCGGTGAAGACTTGTGCATCTTCGAGGTCAAGGGCGTCCCCTTCAGTCCGTTCCTTAACAACGTCCACAATAGCTAATTCTTCTGCTAATCCTTGGTTTACCATTGAGTAGGCGAAAGCTGAACCAACAGCGCCGTCCCCAACTAAAACAACTTTTTGATGAGTCTTAGTAGTCAAATTCTTCATCTCCAAATAAGTATTTTGACATCAAGGTACGCAATAATACCCGTGAGTTAGTATACCATGTTAAAAGCATGAAAGCTATCGCCTGGACTCAAATTTTGTGAAAAATATCATTTATTTTTTCAAGGGTCAGTTATCTCGACGAAAACACGTCATGGCGGTAAATGCGTCACCTGATAGCCAGTTTACCGCGCTTTTTCACGATAAATTCAAGCCACAAACGGCCTGTGAAATTCACATGTTGCGAGTCAAAACGCCCAGTTAAGCGGCAAGTGGCTGGCAATTTCACCAGTGCTACCGGACTTTCACAAGCTAACAAAAAATAGCCGTTAACGGGGCTTTTCATGGAAAAAATCGTTTATTTTTCACAAGTAAAATGGCCCACATGACCGCGCTGACTGAAATAAATTTAATTATTTTTCACATGGTCTAAAATTGGCCGAATTTGTGAAAATTGGCGGTAAGGACGACTGTGGCGATTTCACCCCAAATGCCAGGCAGGTTTCGTGAAGTTCAGCAGGGACTATGCTATACTCAGGAGTGGTAATTTTGAATCGAAAAGATAATCTGAGCGGCTGAACGGTGAGTCATGGCTTCCGTCCAGCTCTTTTGTCGCTAGCTCAGGAACAACAGTTCTAAGGGAGAATATGGTTAAAATGAAAATGATCGTTGGTTTAGGAAACATCGGCCCCCAGTACGACGGCACGCGGCACAACACCGGCTTTATGGTCGTGGACGCCTTTGCTAAGGAACACAATATCTCATTGAACACCCGCAAGATGGATGCCCGCTTCGGCAGCGGCATGGTCAACGGCGAAAAGGTCTTGTTGGTCAAGCCAACCACGTTTATGAACGAATCAGGCCGTGCCGTGCATCCCATCATGAATTACTTCAAGATCGACGTGGATGACATCATGGTTGTCCACGACGACATGGACCTGCCAGTGGGGCGGATTCGTTTGCGGGATCACGGGTCAGCCGGTGGTCACAACGGTATCAAGAGCATCATCGCCCACGTTTCGACGGAAAAGTTCAAGCGGCTGCGGGTCGGCATCGCCCATCCCCAGCAACACACCGTCGTCGATTACGTGTTGGGCAAATTTACCACTGAGCAACAACCACTCTTCAACCAGGCCACGGATCAAGCCGTTGCCGCACTGGATGACTGGTTAGCGGGCAGTGAGTTTACGCAGTTGATGAACCAGTACAACTAGGATAGGAAGTTATCGCGTGAATTTAGAAGAATTTATGACGCAGACCGCGCAATTTCAAGCGATTAAGCGGACCTTGGCGCCGGGCCAGCGACAACTGGTGACCGGCCTCAATGGTTCTGCCGAAACGCTGTTCATTGCCAGCCTGCTCCATGACCAACAACGGTCGATCGTCTATGTGACGGATACCTTATATCACGCCGGTCAGCTCGTCGATGACCTCGCGAACCTCTTGCGAGACGATGAGCTCTTTGAGTTCCCGGTAGAAGAATTGCTGGCGGCGGAGGTGGCGACGAGTTCGCCAGAATATCGGTCGGCGCGAATCGACGCCTTGCGTGCCTTGCAAAGTGACCGGTCCGTCGTGATCGTAACGGCGCTGTCGGGACTCCGGCGGTTCTTGCCAGCGCCAGATAACTTTGCGGCCGCCCGGTTCACGGTCAAGGTCGGTGATGAGTTTGACCTCGAAGGCCTGCAACAGAAGCTCTTTGCCATGGGGTACGCCCATCAGAAATTGGTCGCAGCACCTGGAGACTTTGCCGTGCGGGGGTCCATCGTGGACATTTACCCGTTGGCAGCGGACTACCCAGTGCGACTGGACTTCTTTGATACCGAGGTCGACTCCTTACGGTACTTCGACCCCGCCACGCAGCGGAGCATTGAAAATGCCGAGCAGGTGGAAGTCCTACCCGCGACCGACTTTATTTTAACGGCCGCTGAACGGACGGCTGGTGCGACGGCATTGAGCGCCGCACTACGCGACCAAGCTGGCAAATTGGACCAGGACGCCGCACAAATGTTGACGGATCAGGTCCAACCCCTGATCGACGGCCTGAAGAAGGGGTCCGTTGATCCGCAATTAATGGAGTTTGCCGATTATTTATTCCCAGAACACCACCAACTGCTGAACTACTTACCCGCAGATGGACTGGCCTTGTTCGGGGATTATTCGCGTCTCCAGGATGCCGAACGGCAATTGTTGGAAGACGAAGCCAACTGGGCAACCGATAAGCTGAGTCACCACCAGATCTTTGAACAACAGGTCTTTGGCGGTGAGCTGCGGCCTATCGTGAAGGCCGACGACCACGCGCAGATCATGCTAGCCCTGTTCCAAAAGGGGATGGGCAGCTTACGGTTCCAAGCCATCACCAACGTGACCACCCGGGCGATGCAACAATTCTTCGGGCAACTGCCCGTGATGAAGACCGAGATCGACCGGTGGCAAAAGCAGAAGCAGACGGTGGTACTCCTGGTTCAAGACGAGGAGCGTTTGGAAAAGATCGAGCAGACGCTGGATGATTTTGAAATCAAGGCCATTTTGACCAAGTCAGCTAACCTCGAAGCCGGACTGACCCAGCTAGTGCCAGAACGGCTGCACACCGGGTTTGAACTGCCCGAGGCCAATCTGGTGATCATCACAGAAGCCGAAATGTTCCAGAAGATCACGAAGAAGCGGCCGCGGCGCCAGACCATGGCCAACGCCGAACGGTTGAAGAGTTATACCGACCTGAAGCCTGGCGATTACGTGGTCCACGTCAATCACGGGATCGGGAAGTTCATTGGGATGCAGACGCTGACGGTCGATGGCGTGCATCAAGATTACATGACCATCGACTACCAGGACAATGCGCAACTCTTTATCCCGGTCACCCAATTGAACCTGATTCAAAAGTACGTGTCCTCCGAGGATAAGAAGCCCAAGATCAACAAACTGGGCGGCTCTGAGTGGGCGAAGACCAAGCGGAAGGTTGCCGCAAAGATTGAGGACATCGCCGACGAATTGGTCGACCTGTACGCCAAGCGGGCTGCAGAAAAGGGCTATGCCTTCCCACCGGATGACTCACTACAGACAGATTTTGAAAACGACTTTCCGTATGCCGAGACGCCGGACCAGTTGCGAACGATCGAAGAGGTCAAACACGACATGGAAAAGCCACGGCCGATGGACCGGCTGTTGGTCGGTGACGTGGGTTACGGAAAGACTGAAGTAGCCTTGCGGGCGGCTTTTAAGGCCGTTGAAGCAGGCAAGCAAGTCGCTTTTTTGGTGCCAACGACCATTTTGGCGCAACAACACTACGACACCATGGTCAATCGGTTTGAGGGATATCCCATTAACGTGGAGATGTTCTCGCGGTTCCGGACGACCAAGCAGATTCACCAGTCCATCAAGGATCTGGAGAGCGGCCAGTTGGATATCGTGGTCGGCACGCACCGGTTGTTGTCACAGGACGTGAAATTTAAAAACCTGGGACTGGTGCTGGTCGATGAGGAACAACGCTTCGGGGTCAAGCATAAGGAACGGCTCAAGGAATTGAAGGCCAACGTGGACGTGCTGACGTTGACCGCGACACCGATTCCGCGGACCCTACACATGTCGATGCTGGGGGTCCGGGACCTGTCTGTCATTGAGACGCCACCGGCCAACCGGTTCCCCATTCAGACCTACGTCATGGAACAAAATGCCGGGGCCATTCAGGATGGGATTCGTCGTGAAATGCAACGGGGCGGCCAAGTCTTCTACTTGCACAACCGGGTTGAAGACATCGAAAAGACCGTGGGCCAGGTCCAATCTCTGGTCCCAGAAGCCCGTGTCGGATTCATTCACGGGAAGATGACGGAAGCGCAATTGGAAGGTGTGCTCTTTGACTTTTTGCGTGGCGAGTACGATGTGCTGGTCACCACGACCATCATTGAGACCGGGATCGATATCCCCAATGCCAACACGTTGTTTGTGGAAAATGCGGACCGGATGGGGCTGTCCCAGCTGTATCAATTGCGGGGACGGATCGGCCGGAGTAACCGGGTGGCGTACGCATATTTCACGTACAAGCCGAACAAGGTGCTGACTGAGGTCAGTGAAAAGCGGTTGGAGGCCATCAAGGACTTCACCGAACTGGGATCTGGCTTTAAGATTGCCATGCGTGACCTGTCGATTCGGGGAGCCGGTAATTTGCTCGGAAAACAACAACACGGGTTCATCAATTCCGTGGGGTATGACTTATACACGCAAATGTTAAATGAAGCCGTTGCCAAGAAACGGGGCAAGAAGACGCAACCGAAGACCGACACCACGGTCGAACTGGGCGTCGAGGCGTACCTGCCGAGCGATTACATTGAAGATGAACAACAGAAGATTGAAATGTACAAACGGATTCGGCAACTGGAAAATGACGCTGAGGTCAGCGAGATTCAAGCAGACCTGATCGACCGGTTTGGCGAGTATCCTGAGGCCGTGAGTCAACTGCTCACGATTGGCCAATTGAAGCTGGCCGCTGATTTGGCGCTGGTCGACAAGATTCGCCGGGTCAACGGGGATGTCTTTGTCACGATTTCCAAGCAGGGGACCGACATCCTAGGTGGCGAGGACGTCTTCAAGGCGCTGGCTGCCACTGATCTCAAGGCGACCGTCAGCATCAATGATGATCGGCTGCACATCAAGTTGGTCATTCAACCGAAGATGACGGTCAACGACTGGTTGCCGCAGGTCCAACAGTTCCTGGCAGCGCTGCGTGATATCGTGGAAGTGACCACCAAGCCCAAGGACGACGATACGGCAACGACGAAGTAGGCTTGGCGGAAACGCTGGCTACTTGGGTAGTTGCCAGAGAAACGCTCGTGTTTAGCGGGCGACCAGGAAACGCATCTATCAGTGAGGAGGGTGCCAATGGGCAACCGCAACGTAAATACGACCTTGCAGGGAGCCCTGATCCTCTCAATCGCAGCGTTTATCGCCAAGTTATTGAGTGCGGTCTACCGGGTACCCTTTCAAAATATGGTCGGCAACACCGGCTTTTACGTGTACCAACAGGTCTATCCGCTCTACGGCATCGGGATGACCTTTGCGCTGAGCGGGTTGCCCGTCTTTATTTCCAAATTAATTGCCGAAGCGCCCGACCTACCCAGTCAACAGGCAGTGGCCCGCCAAGTTTCCCGGTGGGTCTGGGGCCTTGCTGGGGTCATCTTTGGTGGCCTGATGCTCGGGGCGCCCGCTATTGCGCGGGGGATGGGGGACAGCCAGTTGGCACCATTGATTCAGATGGTGGCCTGGATGTTTCTCCTGATGCCGGCATTATCCGTGGGTCGGGGGTATCACCAAGGGCGGTTTCACATGTTGCCCACGGCACGGTCGCAAGTGGTCGAGCAGTTGGTCCGGGTCGTCGTCATCTTGGTGGCGGCCGGTTGGGCGACTAGCCACGACTTGTCCGTTTACCGGATGGGCACGTGGGCGCTCAGTGGTGGCACTATTGCGGCGGTGGCGGCCTTAATGGTTCTGCCACGTTGGCGGCAACCCCAACAGCCGACCGGTTGGCGTGTTCCCCATTTGGGCCGACGATTGTTGGTCGAGGGGGGCACCCTGTGTCTTCTGACGGCCATGATGGTCTTACTCCAGCTGGTCGATTCGTTCACGGTCAAGAATGGCTTGGTAGCTGGGGGGATGAGTGACCTGGCTGCCAAGAGTCTAAAGGGCGTCTACGACCGGGCCCAACCGCTAGTCCAACTGGGCTTGGTGGTGGCGGTCGCCTTTGCGACGTCACTCTTGCCGGCTCTGAGTGAGGCCCAACATCAGGACCGTCCGCAGGCGTTCAAACGGCTGACGACCACGATGATGCGGATCGCGCTGGTGATTGCCAGTGCGGCCACGGCGGGACTGATCAGCCTGATGCCCTGGATCAATCGGTTACTCTTTGGCGATACCCAGGGGTCGGGGATGCTGGCAGTCTACATGCTGGGCATCATCTTGGCCACATTGATTCAAACGTACAACAGCGTGCTGCAAAGTCAGGACAGCTACCGGCTGACCGTGGTGGCGCTGGTGACAGGACTAGTCGTTAAATGCGTCGCCAATCGCTGGGCCGTCCTGCATTTCGGTGCGGGCGGGGCCAGCTGGCTGACGGTGCTGAGTCTGGCAGTCATGTTCCTCGTGATCTGGTACGGCTCGGCACAGGAGCTACGGGCCGGCGTCTGGTCACAGGCGTTCATTCGGACTTTGCTGGGCTGTACCATTCTCATGGTCGCTGGCGTGCGGCTCGTGGTCATGCTCCTGGAAGCTTGGTGGCCGGTGCTGGCAACGGGCCGGTTGGCCGCCGGCGTTGGATTATTGATCACGATTCCGGTTGGGGTCGTCATTTTCTTCAGCTTAGCCCTGAGCTGGCGGTTATTGACCGTGCGCGAATGGCTGGCGATTCCCCACGCAGAAATAGTGTTAAGATTATGGCAGAAACTTAGCCAACACGGAGGAAAATAATATGCGATTAGATAAATATTTAAAAGTCTCACGGATCATCAAACGGCGCTCAGTTGCTAAGGAAATTGCGGACAAGGGCCGGATCGAAATCAACGGGAAGGTCGCCAAGTCCTCAACGGAAGTAGCACCGAAGGATGAATTGGTCATCAAGTTCGGGAACAAGACGCTGACCGTCCAAGTCGACGAACTCTTAGAGACCACGAAAAAAGACGATGCTGAACGGATGTACACCATCGTCAAGGAAGAGTACGCACAAGACTTCCGCCAAAACTAACGGTTCTTTGGTGGGCGACAGTGGTTTTGGCTGGCCGCCTACCGTTGCGCGAACCTCTAGGCTGGAACGCTGGGGGAGGACGGTCCGAGCCAAAGCCCGGTCTCGGCCCTTGCTTTGAGCCGAAGACCACGTCTCAAAGTCACCAATTTATCAGCAAAGAACGCTGCTAAATTCCCCGGCTGAGCCTAGATTTCGCTTCACTCTCGGCTCTGATAGTGACTAACAAGCACACTAACTGAGGTCGCCCGATTGCGGATGGCTTATCAGTTAGCGAACACCTTACCGATCGTTCGGTAAGCCTCTAAAATATAGAAGCCGTCCTTCAATCTTAGCGATTGGTTGAACGGCTTCTTTGCGTATGCTGGGAGAGATGGGACTGGTTGCCGCTGTCCATTTCGTTGATAATCGTTCGGCCATAGCGTATCAGCTGACTACAGGAGTTCATTGACTTAACAAACATCGTGCTGCTGACACCCACCGTTGTAGCCGGAAGTGAAGCCAAATATGGGCTCAGCCGTGGGAGTCCCCTTAGCGGTGTTAGCCGGTTAGGGGACTGGCGCCTTTGAAACACCGGTCTGTGGTGGTTCAAAGCGAGGTGAAAGACCGCTTCTCAGGCTTTCACCGTCCGCCCACAGCGTTCCGGCCCATATTTGGCGAACGGTAGGCGGCCAGTGCCACAAGTGTTGCCAGTGAGTGGCCCCGCCGCCACGGAATGTGACGAATGTTTTACAATGTGCGTAGGTGCCTAGACGTGGTATTTGAAACTTGCTATACTCAAGTTAAACTATTTGGTGAAAACTGAGGAGTGAGGGCCATGGCGGACGCGAAACCGACGGCAAAGATTGAACGACTGGAAAACGATTATACGCGGAAATTAGATCACCAGCAGGCGGTTGTGCACCATACCCGTTGGCTGGGCCACCGGCGCGTGCGGCGGGCGACACGAATCCTCGTGGTGTTTGCCGTATTTGCCATCATCCTGGGGGTCCAGTTGATTCGCAGCAATGCGAGTCTTCATCAGGTCAATCAGCAGGTGACGACCAGCAAACAACACTTGGCGAAGACCCAGGCGAAGAATGCGGATCTGAAGCTTGAGATCAAGCAGCTGAACGACAAAGACTACTTGGGCCAGTTGATTCGGTCTAAGTACTATTACTCCAAGACCGGTGAGACGATTTACAGTCTCCCTGGTGATCACGCTAGCGACGTGACGGCTAAATAACGATTTCGCGAGAGTCTGGGATTAGCGTCCTGGACTCTTTTTGATAGATGCGTCTAACGAACGAAGGGTCTGGCATTCTGGAAACCGGCATCTTTGAGACGGTGGTTCGACGCCAGGCTCGCTCCTGTTCACCCGATCCATAGTCGGTGGCCAGTTCAAACCGTGTCAAAAGCAACCGGTTTTGCACCGCTCACGAAACCGTTCAGCGCGACGATTAATTCGGTTGAAAGTTAATTTAACAAGGTTTACCGGCTGTCAAAAACTTGGTCAAGGGGCTGTATTTTTTTCGTTTGGACGTGTGGCATTGGGAAGAATTGTGTTATACTGAAAGCACTTATTTTAAGGAGGAACTTCTTGTTTATGGCAATCGAGGTTGGAGCTAAAGTTACCGGAAAGGTCTCCGGAATTACGAACTTTGGTGCATTTGTTGATTTAGGTGACCACAAGACCGGGCTGGTGCACATTAGTGAAATTTCTGACGGGTACGTTAAGGACATCCATGACGTGTTATCCGTTGGTGACGAGGTAACGGTTAAGGTATTAACTGTCGGCAATGATGGAAAGATTGGGCTGTCGATTCGTAAGGCGACGGACCATCCGGCGTCAGAACGGCCACATCATAGCCACAATGAACATCGTGAGAACAATCATGGTGGAAATCATGAATTCCACGGTAATGGTGGCAATCGCGGTGGTGAGAACCACGGTCATGGTGGCCGCCGGTTTGAAAACAACGGGTCTCGGCCACATCACAGTTCAGCGAATGGTCGCTTCTCAAGCCATCACTCGGCTAAACATGAAGAAAGCTTCGACGACTTGATGTCAGGGTTCTTGAAGCAAAGTGAGGACCGTTTGGCAACGATTAAACGTAACACTGAAGGTAAGCGTGGTGGCCGTGGTGGCCGGCGCAGTTAATCTGCCTTTAATCAGGACCGCATTCGTGCGGCCCTTTTTGGTAACGAGAGTGGGGGTGTGACAGGTGACGTTAGAGACGGCTTTTCAGCAAAATTGGCGCGCAAACGGCTGGGATGATCCTCAGCAGCGGGTGCTCGTTGCCGTTTCGACGGGGGTCGACTCCATGGTGTTGCTTCAGCTGATTTTGCGGTTACCGGCCGCTCAACGGCCAGCCATCACGGTCGTGCACGTCAATCACCAGTTACGCCAACAGAGTCAGACCGAAGCGGCGTTTTTGCGGCGGTGGTGCGCTGACCGGCAGTTGCCACTAGAGGTGGCGGTCTGGCCAAGCGACGCGCACCCCACACACGGCGTTGAGGCGGCCGCGCGCGCATTTCGCTACCAGTTCTTTCAAACGCAACTACAGCAACACCACGCAGCGTGGGTGGCAACCGCCCATCAGGCCGACGAACAGGCCGAAACGGTACTGCTGAAGCTGATGCGTGGGGGGCAGCTGGATCAATTGACCGGCATGGCTCCCAGCCGACCACTGGCACCGGGACGGGTGATTCACCCATTGTTGCCGTTTACCAAGGCCCAGCTGATTGCTTACGCCCGCGCGCACCAGATTCCCTGGTATGAGGATGCGACGAATCAGGCGTTGGTGGCGAGTCGTAACCGCGTTCGTCACGAGATTTTACCACAGCTCCAGGCGGAAAATCCGCAGGTTGTGGCCCACGTGAACGCATACGCCCAGCAGTTACAGGCGACGTTGACGGTGGCGAACCGCGCGTTGGATCAGCAGTTGGCTCACATCGTGACCGACCAAACGTCGGTGACCGGGCAAACCGCGTTGCTATTGGCAGCACCGGTAGCGGAGCAACGGTTATTGTTGGCACGACTGATCAGTCGCAGTGCGCCCGGCACCAGTGTCAGCGAGGCCCATTTGACGGAATGTCTGCAGCTACTGGCCAATGGCCAACGACCCACGGGAACTGTGGCGTTCGGTCAAGATTGGGCATTCATTAAAACGTATGACCACTTTCAATTTTTACAACAGAAAAATTTCAAGGAAAAATCCGTGGAACATTTTAGATTTATGGTAGACTTAAACCAATGGCGGTCGGTTGGTAACGGCTGGCAGATTGGCTGCTTCACGACTGAACAGCAACCAACACTTTCTCCTCACGAAACGGTGGCCTTGACCGCCGACCAGTTGCCCTTAATGGTTCGTCCGTGGCAAGCGGCCGACCGGTTACGACTGGCGACGGGGCACCATCAATCGGTGCGTCGCGCGCTGATCAATGCCAAGGTGCCCCAAAGCGACCGGCAACAGCAGGTCGTCTTGGTCACGGCGACGGGAGAAGTGCTCGCGCTGTTGGGCGTGAAGTGGTCGGTCTACCCACCACGGCCGCACACAAAAAACTATCATATTGTTTGGAAGCATGAATAGGCGAAAGGGGAACAGCATGAATAACGATATTTTAAAGGTCCTTTACAGTGAGGAAGACATTGCCGCAGCCTGCAAACGGTTAGGCACGCAACTCGCCGAGGATTACAAAGACAAGACGCCCTTGATCATCTGTGTATTAAAGGGGGCCATCTTGTTTATGACCGACGTGATCCGCGACATGGATATTTACGCAACGATTGACTTTATTGACGTTTCCAGTTATAACGGCGGGACGGCTTCTTCTGGGACCATCAAGTTACTCAAGGACCTGGACACCGACGTTGCTGGTCGTGATATTTTGTTAGTTGAAGACATTATCGACACGGGGCGGACGTTGAAGTACCTGGAGGACCTGTTGAAGGACCGTCAGGCGAAGTCCATCAAGGTCTGCACATTGATGGACAAACCCAGTGGCCGCGTGGTTGAAGCCAAGGCGGACTACGTTGGGTTCAACGTGCCAAGTGAGTTCGTGGTGGGCTATGGTCTGGACTACGAAGAAAAGTACCGGAACCTTCCGTACGTTGGTGTTCTGAAGCCCTCAGTCTATTCAGATAAATAATTAGTCAATGATAGTCAATTGTGATAACATCTTATTTAGTTAAGGGGCATTTGCCCTAAATTCTGTTCCTATCTTAATGCTGGGAACTGTGGGTAAGGAGGCACGACATGAATAATCGACGAAATGGGCTGTTTCGTAATAGTCTATTTTACATTGTGATCTTCTTGTTGGTCATTGGTGTTATTTACTTATTTAACGGAAATAACAGCAGCTCACAATCCCAAGAAATCCAATCGAGTCAGTTCGTTAAAGATTTAAATGCGAACAAGATCAAGAATTTCTCCATTCAACCTTCCGGGGGAGTTTACAAGATTACCGGTGAGTATCGGAACGCCCAAAAGCGGACGACCAATACTGGCTTTAGTCTCGGCGGTTCACAAAGCACCGCTGTGACCAGCTTCACCACGCAAGTCTTGACGAATAACTCGACGGTTTCCGAGATTGACAAGACCGCCAAGAGTCATAATGTAAAGGTCAACACCAAAGCTGAAGAGTCGAGTGGCTTCTGGATTAACTTGTTAGTCTACGTTGCACCACTAGTCATTTTCTTCTTCTTCTTCTACATGATGATGGGTCAAGCCGGCCAAGGCGGCGGTAACGGCCGAGTCATGAACTTTGGGAAGAGCAAGGCCAAGCCAGCCGATAGCAAAGAGAACAAGGTTCGCTTCGCTGACGTTGCTGGTGAGGAGGAGGAAAAGCAAGAACTGGTCGAAGTTGTCGAGTTCTTGAAGAATCCGCGTAAGTTTGTTTCATTAGGTGCCCGGATCCCATCTGGGGTCTTACTTGAGGGCCCGCCTGGTACTGGTAAAACGTTGCTGGCGAAGGCGGTGGCTGGTGAAGCCGCTGTACCATTCTTCTCGATTTCTGGTTCAGATTTCGTGGAAATGTTCGTTGGTGTCGGGGCCAGTCGTGTCCGGGATCTGTTTGAACAGGCCAAAAAGGCCGCACCGTCGATCATCTTTATTGATGAAATTGATGCGGTTGGTCGTCAACGGGGTGCCGGCATGGGCGGTGGCCACGATGAACGTGAACAAACGTTGAACCAATTGCTGGTCGAAATGGACGGGTTTACTGGGAGCGAAGGCGTCATCGTGATGGCTGCAACCAACCGATCAGACGTGTTGGACCCTGCCTTGCTGCGGCCAGGTCGGTTTGACCGGAAGATCTTAGTTGGTCGGCCAGACGTTAAGGGTCGTGAAGCGATTCTTAAGGTTCACGCCAAGAACAAGCCATTAGCTAATGACGTTGATTTAAAGGAAATTTCCAAGCAAACCCCTGGTTTCGTGGGGGCCGATTTGGAAAACCTCTTGAACGAAGCTGCCTTGTTGGCGGCACGGCGGAATAAGACGCAGATCGATGCTTCCGACTTAGACGAAGCTGAAGACCGGGTCATCGCTGGGCCAGCCAAGAAGGACCGGGTCATCAGTCCCGAGGAACGCAAGACGGTGGCGTACCACGAAGCTGGGCATACCATCGTGGGGTTAGTCTTAAACGACGCCCGCGTGGTCCACAAGGTAACGATCGTCCCTCGTGGCCGCGCCGGTGGGTACGCAATCATGCTCCCACGGGAAGACCAAATGCTGATGTCCAAGAAGGATGCCATGGAACAGATTGCCGGCTTAATGGGTGGTCGGACGGCCGAAGAGTTAATCTTCCACTCCGAATCATCCGGGGCTTCCAATGACTTTGAACAGGCAACCCAAATTGCCCGTTCCATGGTCACCCAATATGGGATGAGTGACGCCTTAGGGACAGTGGCACTGGAAAGTGCTGGCGGCCAGCCATTCGCTGGTGCCGGTTATCCAGGCCAACCAAGTTACTCAGAACATACGGCTAACTTAATTGATAGCGAAGTTCGCCGAATCATCGGGGAAGCGCACGATACTGCCCGGAAGATTCTGGAAGAACACAAAGCAGAACACAAGATTATTGCGGATGCCTTGCTGAAATACGAAACGCTGGACGAAAAGCAAATTCTCAGCTTATTTAACACTGGGAAGATGCCTGAAAAGGACGGCAATGACGAATTTCCAAGCGAAAAGGCGGCAACGTTTGAGGAATCTAAGCGCGAATTAGAACGGCGCGAGGCCCAACGACAAGCTTCTACGGAAGCCAAGTTAGCTTCGTCCGCAGCTCAAAACCAGTCCTCAACGGCTGATTCTGCAGCAAGTTCGGCAGCAGACGATTCACACGATGACACCGATCATTCTGAATAGTCACACGAAGGGCGAGACCTGCATCTCGCTCTTTTTGTTTGGCATTTGGGCGGGAATGGTGCTGGGCGAGTGTCGAGGCCGCTCTATGACTCAGACCGGCCCTTCAGTGCTAGTGGCCTGTCGGCGGCCAGCCCCCGCAGTCGTTACTATTTGCAAAAGCCGTGGTTTCTGGTAAGGTAGGGCATGGTGAAAAGACACGAAAGGACGTTTACAAGAATGGCAGATTATTTAGTAAAAAGTTTGATTGATGATGGGATGTTCCGGGCCTATGTGGTCGACGCAACGCAAACCGTGGCCGAGGCACAGCAGCGGCACGATACCTGGAGTGCGGCAACCGCCGCTTTGGGCCGGACGCTGATTGGTACGATGCTGTTGTCGACGTCTCTCTTGAAGGGCGAAGAGAATTTAACCGTTAAGGTCAATGGTCACGGACCCGTGGGCGCCATCGTGGCAGACGGTAATGCCAACGGAACGGTCAAGGGTTACCTGCAATACCCCCATGTAAGCCTCCCGTTGAACGAGAAGCACAAGATCGACGTTAAGAAGGCCGTTGGGGTCAACGGCATGTTGACGGTCACCAAGGATCAAGGCTTGGGCCAGCCATACACCGGCCAAGTCCCACTGATCTCCGGTGAACTGGGCGAAGACTTTACCTATTACTTGGCGAAGTCTGAACAAATTCCCAGTGCGGTCGGCGTGTCCGTCTTCGTGCAGCCCAATAACACGGTCAAGGTCGCTGGTGGTTTCATGATTCAAACGATGCCTGGTGCATCTGACGAGGCCATTTCCCGGCTAGAACAGCGGCTAAAGGAAATGCCAATGGTGTCAGAACTCCTCTTAGATGGGCAGACCCCTGAAGAGATCTTGCAACTGCTGTTCAAGGATGAAAAGATTAAAATCTTGCAGAAGATGCCAGTATCCTTCAAGTGTGACTGCTCTAAGGAACGGTTCGCCAAGTCGTTGGCAGCCATTCAACCGGCGGCACTCCAAGAAATGATTGACCAAGACCACGGTGCCGAGGCCGTTTGTCATTTCTGTGGCACGAAGTATGAATATTCAGAAGATGAGTTGCGGCAGATTCTCGCCAAGGCCCAAGCGAAGTAAGGAGGGTCCGCATGTCTTGGAAAATCGGTAATGTCGAGATCGCCAATCGGGTCGTCGTGGCGCCCATGGCCGGCGTCACCAACGTGGCCTTTCGTCGGATTTGTAAAGCGTTCGGCGCGGGACTGGTGACCTGTGAAATGATCTCGGGGCAGGGGATTCACTACCATAATCAGCGAACATTGAAGATGATGGCAGTAGACGCGCATGAGCACCCGATGAGTATTCAGATCTTTGGCGGTACGCAGGAGACACTGGTCCAAGCGGCGCAATACGTGGATCAGCAGACCAATGCAGACATTATCGACATCAACATGGGGTGCCCGGTCAATAAGGTCGTGAATACGGATGCTGGGGCCAAATGGCTACTGGACCCACAGAAGGTTCATGACATGGTCGCAGCGGTCGTGGCGGCAGTTGATAAGCCGGTCACGGTGAAGATGCGTACGGGGTGGGATGCCCATCACATCTTAGCGGTGGAAAATGCCTTAGCTGCGGAGAGTGCCGGTGCCAGTGCGATTGCCATGCATGGCCGGACGCGTAAACAGATGTATCAGGGGCAGGCAGATTGGGACATTCTGGCGCAAGTCGCCCAACACCTGACAATTCCGTTTATGGGAAATGGGGATGTGCGTACGCCGCAAGATGCCAAACGCATGTTAGATGAGGTCGGCGCCGATGCAGTTATGGTCGGTCGAGCGGTCATGGGTAACCCGTGGCTGCTCCAACGCATCAACCACTACCTAGCGACGGGGGAACTTCTGCCGGAGCCCACGCCAGTGGAGAAAATTACGATTGCCAAGGAACATTTGCACCGGCTCTGCGAGGCCAAGGGGCCAGTAGAGGGGCCACGTGATTTCCGTAATCAAGTGGCTTACTACTTAAAGGGCATTTCCCATGCAGCCCGAACTAAGGTTGCACTAACAGATGCGACGGAGGAGACGCTGATGGTAGAAATTCTCGATGAGTTTCTAGCCAA
This sequence comes from Levilactobacillus yiduensis, assembly GCF_024718525.1. NCBI lineage: Bacteria > Bacillati > Bacillota > Bacilli > Lactobacillales > Lactobacillaceae > Levilactobacillus > Levilactobacillus yiduensis. Next base: position 452 of record NZ_JAMXAZ010000025.1, on the reverse strand, counting down.
AATGGCGTTACGCAGCCAACGTGCACCGGTTCAGCGGTTTACAGATCAATAGATAGTCAGAAGGTGAGGTCACGTGATCTCACCTTTTTTGAATTATTATGAATTTTCCCTTGACCGGGGTACAGATAATTGATAAGATATTACCTGTTGCTGATTAACGCAACTCATGCATAAAGAACAATTTTATGAATAGTCATACAAATTGAAAATTGTGCTTGACGAGTTAAAAGGTAACTGATACAATGATTTATGTTGTCGTAACGCGAAACGACTTGATTTAAGAATTTGAATGTTGAATAAATATTCAAAATAATTTAAAAAGATGTTGACACGTTTTAAACAACATGATATACTTTAAAAGTTGTCACGGAGCGGTTGCTTCTCTGATAACTTGGTAGACCTTTGAAAACTGAACATTGTTTCGACAAACCAAATATGTGTAGGGCGGTTTG
>NZ_JAMXAZ010000024.1:0-41420 GCF_024718525.1 Levilactobacillus yiduensis | reverse complement strand
AAAACGTAAAATTCCCATCAAGCACTTGAATCATGTGTTTGATGGGGATTTTGGAGTTTCTGGTGAATAATTCAGGATAGTATTCTAACTATTAAAATTAGCAAAACCAGCATGCCTCCGCCAGCCAGCAGTTCCGCCCGCTATGGGGAACACCTCCAGCCTGGGGAGCGATCTTCCGGTTCGCTTGAAAGCCTGGCAAAATTCGCCAGTCTTCCAAGTCGTCCCACCCAGTAACCTGGCCAAACACGCCAGCTAACTGGGTCGACACAGCTGGCTGCACTGCCGGCTGACTCCGGCGAGGGCGGCACTTATCAGCAACGCTGTGTTAACCCCATTTCACCAGTAAAATCAGGTGACCACTATGGGTTAAACGAATGGTTGACTAGCAGCCACTCTAGTAGCCGAGAGTCCGTCAAATATGGGTTCAGCCGTGGGAGTTACCTTAGCAGCGGTCTTGGCTGGTGAGGTAACTGGCGTCTTTGAGACGTGGTCTTTCGGCTCAAAGGCGAGGTGTCGAGACCGTACTCTGGCTCGACCCGTCCGCCCACCGCGTTCCGACCCATATTTGACGGATGGTAGGCGACCAGCTCAATCCATGCAACTATACAGAACTAACTTCATCGCGCCAATATTACTAGTTGATTAGCATAAGGCTTACTCACTTCCGCTCAAACAGCCAGTAGGTCACGCTGACGCCTTCAAAGACTTGGGTGTGCTGGCCGACTGGCACGTAATTGCGGTACAGCACCTTGGCCAGCTTGCTAGTCCCTGGATTCAGGTTGCCGCTGGTGATACGGCCGCTACCGCCTTGCCACTGCCGGACTGATTTGCCAGCCGGCGTGTTGAGGACGACCCATTCGACCTTGTGCTGGCGGATCTGGTCGACCTGAGAGCGCAAGATCTGGGGCGCCGCGCTCTGCGAGATATTGTAATTCTGGAAGTAGTAACTGGTTGGTACCGCGCCAGACGCCGTGTAGAAGCCCATGTCGATCGACCCGTAATTGAGCAGCGTCAAGGGCTGACCACTTGCGCGCATGTAATTACCGAAGTCGACTTGCGCTGGCTGTTGCGGCCGGCTGGTATTTTCCTCCGTAATCGACGCGTTGTTGGGAAAGACTTTTGAATTCGTCACGTTATTGTTGACGCCAAGCACTAAGAACCAGCTGATGACCAACGCCGCCAACACGACGAAGCTGTCATCCCCCTTGGGCACCGGTAAGTGCTGGCACAAGCAGCGGCAGCCAATGATGAAGGGTAAGACGAAGCCCGCAAAATAAATCAATTCATAATACTGGTACACCGACCCCGCCTGGTACCCGTACAACGCCAGCATGTCGCTACCCAGCATCGCCAGCAGGTACAAGCCCCGGGTGAAGTTGTGCTGGAAAATGCCGGGCCAAAACGTCACGACCAACGTGCCCACGACGCCCAGCAAGAAGAACAGGACGTTACTCAGGTAGAACTGAGAAACCAGCGCCATTGACTGAATCAGGTTGGCAAAGAAGGCCACCGAGGATGTCAGGTAAACCTTGGTGTTGAACAGAATGTAGACGTTGATAAACGCACCCAAACTCTTGGTGGCCAGAAAATACAGCAACCACGGCACTGTCGTTACCGCAAAGCCCAGTGCACTCCAACCGACCAATTGTCCCAGCGCGCGCCACTGACGTTTAGCCAGCCGATAGCCGGCCATGACCAGGTAGAACACGATCCAGGCGCCCAGCAACGTGTATTTCGACAGGAACACGACACCGACCAGCGCGCCTTGGGCCACGTACCACCAGTGACTGACGGCCAAGTGCCGCCGGTCCAGCAAGACGATCAGATAAATCAGCGACAACAGCAACGGCAATGTGAAAAACTCCACCGTATCGCCGTAATCATAGTACGGGTGGTACAGGAACAACGCCGGCGACAACAGCCCCGTCACCAGTGCCGGCAGCTCCCGCGCATTGAACACCTTGGCGATTTGGTACACCAGAAACATGGCCGCCACCAACGTCGCAATTTCGTAAATAAAAATCAACGTGAAGCTCCGCGGACTCAAGAGGTAGGCCAACCCATGCAGGAAGTACACGTACGGCCCCTTTTGCTCAAAAATATCTTTATACGGGACAATGCCGTGCATCATGGCCTTGCCGACCGTGAAGAAGGCGTTGTTATCCGGTGACGTGTCAAAATAAAAGGCGGGGGAGGTGTACGAGCAGAAGGTCATGATGAAGGCCCCGACAATCGCAAAGAGTCCCAGGACTTGCAGATAACGTCGATGTAGCAGTGATTTCATTCGTTCCAAAATGGTTGCCCCTCCCCATTAGTTCGCTTAACAATCAATCTGTCCCCATAAGAAAAGACGCGGTCACCCGCGCCCTTTCACGAATTCAGTTACTTGACCAACTTGACCGAAAGATCAAAGGACTTGTAACCCTTATCCTTGATCCGAATCAAGAAGGACTTTTCACCCTTAGCTAACTTCTTAGCTTGCTTCTTGGTCAACCGAATATCAAATCTGCCAGACTTCTTAACCGTGAACTTCTTGACTAACTTCCCCTTCTTGGTCAAAACGGAAACGCGTTCGCCCTTACGACCCTTTTCCAGGTAAATCGTCCGGCTGTACTTGCGATAGCTCTTACGAACCTTGGCCCGCTTGGACTTGGCCAAGACTTTATCCTTAGCTGGCTTTTGTGGTTTTTGTGGCTTTTGCGTTGAACTAGATGAGCTAGCTGCGCTGGATGAACTGCTGCTGGCAACGGATTCGCTGCTACTAATGGCACTCGTTTCGCCACCGGTCATATCGATATCGCCCGTGCTTGAGATGTTAGCCGCACTGGCAGAATCAGTCCCGGCACCAGAATCGCTATCACTACCGCTGTCGTTGGTCGGGGCGACAACACCACTGGCCACATCACTACTGCCGGCACTGCCGCTCGCTGCATCCGCGCTACTCCCATCAGCGTTAGCAGTGGTGGCAATTGCGCCAGCAAAGGTCAAAGTTGCAATTAAGCCTAAAGCATACCCAAAGATTTTTTTCATAAAAAATCCTCCCCGAAAATGAAATGTTTTCATCGAACTACCCCTAGCTCGATTACTCATCTGCATCATAGGTCCTGCCATTACCCAGGTCAAGCACCGCATTTTCATCAATTGGCGAGAAAATGAAAGTGTGCCTGTAAATGGCGTCAGGCCTTAAGTTCACGGGATTCGTTGTCCCACTTGCACTTGTCTAATCGGGTTAGTCACTAACTGCCTTACCCGGTTTCATTTCCGTCGCTGAAAACTTTTTTCACTTTGATTGTCTGGCTAACTAAGTCGGTCGCCACCGTGGCGTTTTTCTTGCAAACGAAAACGAAACGTTGTGCATGCCAGTGCCTGCGGCTGCCAGGGATTCCGCCTGCTATGGGGGACACCTCCAACCTAGGGAGCGGGCTTCCGGTTCGCTTCAAAGCCTCGCTAAACCCGCGAGTCTTCGAAGTCGCCCCACGCTGTAGGCTGAGAAAGAACCTCAGCCAACACCGTCGACACAGCTGGCTACATCCCTGGCCTCCTCCGGCGGATAGTGTCTTAGCCAATTTCCGGACTAACACCACGACTGACTTAGAGTCAGCGACTAGGCCGCAATGGTTAGCAGAAGCTACTGACCACTTACACCATAGCCGTGAACGACGCGTCAGACACGACTGTGGTTAGCCATTCACAAGCAGTTGACCTGACAACCGCCAAGCTGACAAGTCACACGAGTCAACGACATAGAGGATGGCACCAGCTATAGAAGATGAACACCTTCAACCTAAGGAACGAACTTCCAGTTTACTTCAAAGATTACATAAGGTTGCTGACAGACCAAGCTGCCATTTTAAAAATCATTCAGACATATGAATAGCCAGCAAAGCAGGCAACTGTCCCCACTTTACTGGCTATTTTATACGGTATCTTAGAATTCAACTTTTAAAAACGTTTAATCTCTGACTTTCTTAGCATCCTGGCGTCTTCGGCGGGTAGTGTCTTAGCCAATTTCCAGACTAACACCACGGCCGACTTAGAGTCAGCGACTAGGCCGCAATGGTTAACAGAAGTTGCCAACCACTCACACCGTAGCCGAGAGCGGCGCACCAGCTACCACAACCTCGTCAGCAATCTACAGTCGAAGCGTCTAACCGAAGAAGCCACCGCGGATTTGGTAAGTCCGGCGTAACCAGAACATCAGGGCGATGGAAACCACGCCGAGGATGATGCTTGGCCATGGCATCAGGACTGGGTTGATGACGCCTGGCAGCATTTGGGCTGCGTAGAACAGGATCATCCAGACCAGGAACCCGAGCAGGACAAACAAGGCCCGAATCCAGCCGTTGTATTTGTGCTTGATCTTTGGGTCGAACAGGCGTGGCATGATCGGCAGGATAAACCCGGCGACGACCGCACTGATCGTGATGGCCGTGATCCCAACGGGTTGGCTGCTGGTCATCAGCTTCGGACTGAAGAGGTACATGATCCCAAACATCAAGTTGAAGATCATAAAGAACGTCAGCGCGTTGTAGATCATGTTGGGCCAGTAGTTGGGGCCACCGATGACAGGGGCGTCGGTCACGGGTCCTTCGACCACGTACTTGACGCGGGCGTCAACGTCGCCATACAAGTTCTTGGCCGTCTTCCCACTCTTTTGACCGTCAACCAATTCGTCGACCATATCTTGGACGGCCTTGGCCTTCTTTTCTGGCGTCAACTTGGTCTTGTCGAGCGCCTTGTTAAAGCGGAACATGTAGTCCGCGTTACGTTTGGTCAGCCCGACATTGTCGAAGGCTGCCCGTTCACTGGAAGCCACGTTATTGCGGTCCTGGTGAACACCCGCATTTCGCGGCGTTTGCTTGTTATCACTCATTTATCGTTGTTTCCCTTCTAAACGTTGAATCGGAATTCGACGATGTCGCCGTCTTCCATCACGTAGTCTTTCCCTTCGACTCGCAGCTTGCCGGCTTCCTTCACGGCGGCTTCGGTCTGGTATTGGTCTAAATCATCAAAGGCCATGACTTCGGCACGGATAAACCCACGTTCGAAGTCGGAGTGGATGATACCGGCCGCTTGTGGCGCCTTGGTGCCGGTCTTAAACGTCCAGGCACGGGTTTCCTTACCCCCGGCCGTGAAGAACGTTTGTAAGCCTAACAAATGGTATGAGGCCCGAATCAACCGGTTCAAACCAGGTTCCTCGACACCTTCAGCCTCCAAGAAGTCTTGCTTTTCGTCATCGTCCAATTGGGCAATTTCTTCTTCGGCTTCAGCGGCCACGGCAATGGCTTCGGCGCCTTCCTTGGCGGCGTAGTCCTTGATGACGCCAAAGTACTTGGAGTCTTCAGGGTCAGCCATGTCGTCTTCGGCAATGTTGGCTACGTACAAGACGGGCTTCGAGGTCAGGAGGAACAGGCCCTTCACGATCTTCATTTCGTCTTCGTCAAAGGCAATCGTCCGCACGGCACCACCGGCTTCAAGGACGGGCTTGATCTTTTCCAAGACGGCCAGTTCTGCCTTGGCTTCCTTGTCGCTCCCCTTGGCAGCGCGTTCGACCTTGGCCAGGCGCTTGTCAACGGCGGCTAAGTCGGACAGACCGAGTTCCAAATTGATGGTTTCGATATCATCGATGGGGTCGATCTTCCCAGAAACGTGGGTGATGTTGTCGTCGTCAAAGGCCCGAACAACGTGCACGATGGCGTCGACCTGGCGAATGTTTTCCAGGAATTGGTTCCCGAGACCTTCACCCTTGCTGGCACCCTTCACGATTCCGGCGATATCGGTAAATTCAAACGTCGTCGGCACCACTTTTTTGGCGGGAATTAATTCTTGGATCCGGTCCAAACGGCTATCTGGGACTTCGACCATGCCGACGTTCGGGTCGATCGTGGCAAATGGGTAGTTGGCCATTTCGGCCCCCGCCTTCGTAATCGCGTTAAATAACGTGGACTTCCCAACGTTTGGCAGTCCAACGATCCCTGCAGTTAATGACATAACAATTATTCACTCTTTCCATTATTGGCGTCGGCCTTGACCAGCACCTTTTTTAGCTTCTTCTCAAATTCGCGGCGTGATAGCATGACCACGTGACCGCAATTGGTACACTTAATCTTAATATCTGCGCCCATCCGGGTAATTTCCCAGCGGTTGGTGCCGCACGGGTGGGGCTTTTTCATTTCGACCAAATCACCTAAATCATACATGGCGTTCCCTCCAATGTTGGCTAATCCAAGTGGATGTCTAACAGGTCTAAAATGCGGTTCAAATCATCGTTGGACAGGTACTCGATCTCGATGTGTCCTTGGTGATCCTTGTTGGCCGCTTCGTTGATGGAGACTTGCGTGCCGAAACGTTCCTGGAGTTGGTTCTCCGTGGAACGTAAGAATGGCGACTTCTTCTTGGCCGGCTTCTTCGCCAATTTCTTAGCGGCGCCGTTGAGCTTATTGACCTCGGCTTCGACGGTCCGCACCGTCATCCCCTCGGCCACAGCCTTCTTGGCCAATGCCACCAACTTGGTCTTGTCCTTTAAGGACAGCAACGTCCGCGCTTGGCCCATGGACAGCTCGTTGTGTTGCAGCATATCCTTGACCGCCTTAGGCAAGCCGAGCAAACGCAGGTAGTTGGCGATGTACGGCCGACTCTTGCCCAACCGTTCGGAGACCTGGGCCTGCGTCAAGGTGAGCTTGGTCATCAAGGTATCGTAGGCTTCGGCTTCTTCCAACGGCGTCAGGTCTTCGCGTTGCAAGTTCTCCAACACGGCGATCTCCATCATTTGTTCCTCGGTCACATCGCGAATGATGCCAGGAATCGTGGTCTTACCGGCTAATTTGGACGCCCGGAAGCGCCGTTCACCAGCTAAGATCTCGTAGCGTTCCAACGTCTTGTCGGGTTGGCGCACGATGATGGGTTGGAAGACCCCGGTCTTTTCGATGGAAGCGGCCAAATCATCCAGCCCCTTCTTGTCAAATTTCTGCCGTGGCTGATACGGGTTGGGCCGAATGTCAGCCAGCGTCAGATCAACGACGGTTTCTTCGGCGGTATCCACGCCATTTTCCGCAAACAGCGCGTCAATTCCCCGTCCTAAACTTTTCTCTTTCTTACTTGCCATGGGCAGCTAGCACTTCCTTTGCGAGTTCAGAGTAAACTTCGGCGCCTTTAGACTTCGGCGCGTAATCAATGATCGGCATCCCGTGACTCGGCGCCTCCGCCAACTGCACGTTACGCGGAATAATTGTGGCATAAACCTTGTTTTGGAAATACTTTTTGACTTCTTCATTGACCTGCTTACCCAGATTGGTCCGGGCATCGTACAGTGTCAGGAGGACCCCTTCGATCTTCAGGTCGCGGTTAAAGTGCTTTTGAACCAACTTGACCGTATTCAACAGCTGCGTCAACCCTTCCAGCGCGTAGTATTCACTCTGCACGGGAATCAGGATCGAGTCCGCTGCGGTAAACGCGTTGATCGTCAGCAGTCCTAACGACGGCGGGCAATCGATCAAAATGTAATCGTACTGGTCGCGAACCTCATCCAAGGCCGCCTTCAGCCGGGTCTCGCGGGCCATCATCGGGGTCAGCTCGATTTCGGCCCCAGAAAGCTGGATGGTAGCCGGAACGATGTCTAACCCGGGGTGTTCGGTGTGTAAAATGGCGTCTTGAATGGGAATCTCGTTGACCAAAACGTCATAGATCTCACGTTCAATGGTCGCCTTTTGGACCCCGACGCCACTAGTCGCGTTGCCTTGGGCATCGGTGTCCACCAGTAAGACGTGCTTGCCATCAGTGGCTAATGCGGCGCCCAAATTCACGCCGGTCGTGGTTTTACCCACGCCACCCTTCTGATTGGCTAATGCAATAATGTAACCCATATGTCGTTTCACCTCTAGCTTTCTTTGGGAATATCAATAATAATGCGGTAACCGTCCGCGGTTTCTTCTTCTTTGGTGGTGAGCGTCATACCAGCATCGCTGACCATCTTCACCGACTTGCGAATGGTGTTGACGGCCACGCGGGTGTCGCCCGTGACACTGTGCTTGGTCACCTTGCGCCGGCGCTTCTTAGGGTGCTGGTGCTTGGCAATCAAGGCTTCAGTCTCCTTGACCGTGAGCTTGTCGGCCAGCACGGTCTGGAGCACGGCGGCCTGCTGGTCATCGGCCAACGCCAATAGCGCACGCCCGTGCCGTTCCGAAATCTCACGGTTCAAAATGGCCTGTCGCACGGGTTCGGTCAGCTTCAAGAGCCGCAGCTTGTTGGCCACGAACCCCTGACTCTTGCCGATGCCTTCCGCCAATTGGGCCTGGGTCATGTGATTCAAGTCCATCAGTTTCTGGTAGGCGTGGGCTTCTTCCACGGCCGACAATTCCTCCCGCTGGAGGTTTTCAATCAGCGCCATGGAGGCCGTTTCGTCGTCATCCATCTTTTCCAAAATGGCTGGGACCGTGTCCCATTTGAGACTGGAAACGGCACGGAACCGCCGCTCACCAGCAATGATCTCATAATGATCGGCCTCGTACTCGCGCAACACGATTGGTTGCAGTAAGCCGTGCTCTTGAATGGTCTGCGCCAGTTCGGCGATGGCCGTCTGGTCAAATCGTTGCCGTGGCTGGAACCGGTTCGGAATGATCTGGGCGACCGGAATCATCACCACGTTTTGTTTCACGGGATGGGCCGGATGCGTGGCCTTCTCCCGGTTATTTCCAAATAATGAAAATGGCAATTATCTTACCCCCATCCCATTAATCTTCTAACGGTTCCCGGTTGGGTGTCCCGGCCTTCCGCGGATAACGCTTGGGTGTGTGCTTGACCTTGTCAATGACCACGATGTGCCGCGGATCATTGGACTGTGGCAGGTTGAAGGCGTAATCGGCGTTCACCTGACCACCCAGCGTCGTGATTGCCGTTTGGCTGACTGCCAGCTCATTTTTCGTTTGGGCCGCTTTCAAGGCGACAAATTGGCCACCGACCTTGACCAGTGGCAAGCACAGTTCGCTCAAGACGGACATCCGGGCTACTGCGCGGGCCGTGACCAAATCAAAACCCTCGCGGTAATCCGCGCGCTTGTTGCCGAATTCCTCAGCCCGGGCGTGATGAAAGGCCACGCCGGTCAGGTTCAGCTTGGCTGCCAGTTCATTCAAGAACGTGATCCGCTTATTCAGGGAATCCACGATGGTCACCTGTAACTGCGGGAAGACAATCTTCAGCGGTAACGACGGGAAGCCGGCACCGGCACCCACGTCACACAACGTGAGCGGTTCCGTCTTCATTTCCGGCACGTAAAAAGCGGGGGTCAACGAGTCGTAAAAATGCTTCAGGTAGACTTCGGGCTCCGCCGTAATGGTCGTTAAATTCACGTGTTCGTTCGTTGCCACCAAGAACTGATAGTAGTCAGCAAACTGTTGTTGCTGTGTTGCATTTAATTCGATACCTTGCGCCGACAGCGCGGCACGAAATTCTTCAGGATTCATTCAATTTCTCCCTGTTCAGTTCTTCTGTGAAACACAATTGTTTCACGTTTGAGTATACTTTACCTTACTTACGGGCGAAACGCAACCGAACCGACACGGCCGATTGCCCTTTGTCCTAGCGTCGTTTCCTATTATACCGAAAATCGCCGTCACATGAAACGTCTATTGGGAAACATTCCGGGATTGTTCCGAGGCGGCAACGTTAGTGTTGTGCTGGCCGCCTACCGTCCGCCAAATATGGGCCGTGACGCTGTGGGCGGACGGGTCGAGCCAAAGAGCGGTCTCGACACCTCGCCTTTGAGCCGAAGGTCACGTCTCAAAGACGCCAGTTACCTCACCAGCAAAGACCGCTGCTAAGGTAACTCCCACGGCTGAGCCCATATTTGGCGGACTCTCGGCTACGATAGTGATTGCCCGCAACAATCGGTTCAGCTTCCCAACATTATTTCCCGCTAATTGCAGACACTGTACTACCACTGACAAATAGTCTTCTATCGCTATCCCTCCGGCTGACTTCTAATTCTCCAGACAGCAAAACAGGCACAGTCTCGTCGAAATCACGAAGGCTGTACCTGTTGTCTCTTAAATTAATGGTAATCCTTTACCCATGCGTCGCTGCGGGTTCAGCCGTGGGCGGTGCTTGGCGAAGCCGGTGTTGCCGACCGTGATGGTGTCGATGACCGGCTGGCCCAGGAGTAGCGGGTGGTTGGTCACGCTGGCCATCCCCCGTTGGATCGTGATCACGTTATAGCTGGTTGCGTCGTGGACCTCGTGGCGGTGCGGGTCTTGGCAGTCGATATACGTCGAGGCCGACGCTACCGTCGTGACTGGAATCGTCGTGTCTACCAGGTAGCTGGCGCCAAAGTGGAGATGCCCCGTGAAGATGCCCCCGATATTGTGGCCGTGCAGAATGGCCAGTAGCTCGCGATTATTTTGCAATAAGGCGTAGCGCATCCCCCGTAAGGCCGGCGCATCCAAGGGGTGATGGAGAAACAGAAAGGCCCGCCGTCGTGGCGCTAGATGGAGATTTTTATTCAACCAGTCCAGCTGTTTACGGTCCAACCAGCCGGCCTCCTTGTGTGCCTCCCATTTGGAATCCAGAAAGTAGAAATCCATGTTCTGGTAGACCTGCTTGTAGGCATAGTACGGCTGATGCGGCTCCTCTAAGTAGCCCACATTGAAGGCCTCGCGGTTATCCTGATCGCCCAAGATCACCTGGATAGGCGCTTGTAAGCGGACCGACTGCTGCTGTAGGTATTCTCGCAGCTGTGCGTAATCCTGGCTCGTCCCGTCCGTGAGCAGATCCCCGCTGATCACGATCAGGTCCGGCGCAATCTGCCGCTCTGAGATGTCATCAAAAATATGCTGTAGCTTGGCGGCTGGCGGGAGCTGCTGATTGTACTGCGGTGCCCGCCCTGCCGATAATTGTGGATCAGATAAATGAACGATTGTGAATTTATTCATACCCCCGTGGCCCCCATCAAAAAAGAAAGTCGCAACCACCGGGACACCACCCGGTAACAGTCCCCGACTATCACTAAGTTAGGTCTAGCATACCGAATTGATGTAAAGTTTTGGTGTCGTCCGTGTCAACATCTTGTAAAATTTCTGCCACTGGTGAGCAAGCACTGGTAGCTCGCCGCTGGGCAAAAAAAGACCACGACATACCCACAGCTGCCGTGGCATTTTTACTCAGTCAATCGTCAAGAATCCTTGGGTTTACGGACAAAGAACAGCATCGGCAGCCACGTGACAACCAGCAAAATTAAGGTATCCCACTCCATGACAGACATCTGATCATCCTCTTTCCCTGATTTTCTTTAGCATAACAGAGCGATGTAATGATTCTGTATGGAAAGACCACCTGTTTGTGTAAAGTTTCATTTAGTCGCGGAGCCACCCCAAATAAAAAGAGACCCCCGACTGGCTAGCGTCGAGTGTCTCTTCAGTTAGATTAACTAGTTCTTAATGGCACGAACTTCTTCAAGGAACCACTTGTTGAAGGCTTCAGCGTCGATATCCGTAGATACCTTGGCGTTGGTCTTGCCATCGTGGTAAGCCCCGCGGATGTCGCCGACCGTTTCCCCAATTGCTGGGCCATCGGTCACAACGTCGATCCACATGTCTTCCGTCTTGATAGCTTCTGGGTGCAAGAGGTAAAAGATGGTGTTCACATCATGCATGGCAATCCCCTTGTCGCTGTTGTCACCGTCGTTAACGATGATGTCATGCAGCATCTTCCCAGTTTCGCTGATCTTTGGCAGTTCTTCAATGCTTTCGTGAGTCAGCAAGGCCTTCATGGTGATATCCAAACCAACCATGACGATCGGAATCCCTGACTTGTAAACGATAGCAGCTGCATCTGGGTCGGTGAAGACGTTAAATTCAGCGGCACTGGTCATGTTCCCTTTGCCCAAGGCACCACCCATGGCAACGATCCGGTCGATGTGGCTCTTAACTTCTGGGTATTCAGAGAAGAGCAACGCGATGTTGGTGTATGAACCGGTTGGGACCAAGGTGATTGGGTCTGGACTCGCCATGATTTCGTCATGTAAGGCTTCAACGGCCGTCTTGTGTAATGGCGTTGGTAAGTCCGTTGGGAATTCGTAGCCAGGCATACCGGAAGCCCCGTGAATCCGGGCAGCGTCTTCAAAGTCCTTGAACAATGGTTGTTCAGCACCCGCAGCAACTGGGATGTCTTGGTTGAAGAAACGCACGATCTTCAAAGCGTTGATGGTGGTCTTGTCAACCGTTACGTTACCAGCAACCGTCGTGATCAACTTCAAGTCGATCTTCGGGTCGTTGATGGCCATGGTCAAAGCAGCTGCATCGTCAATACCGGGGTCGGTATCCATAAGAATTTTAATCGTCATAATAAATATCCTCCTAAATGAATTCGTTTTCGTTTAGCTGCGGGACGGACCCGCCGCCAGTGAAACTCTTTGTGACATTTTGCTAGAGCATCGCACTGAAAATGAGGTCTAGCAAGAATAACACGCCTAACAAGTAGACTGGCCAGGAAAGTTCTTTGCCCTTTCCCAAAGCCAATTTCATAACCGGGTAGCACACGAAACCAAAGGCTAACCCAGTGGAGATACTGTTGGTGAATGGAATCAGCACGATGATCAAGAAGGCTGGGAACCATTCAGAGAAGTCGGCCATCTTAATCCCGCCGATGGCAGCCATCATCAAGGCGCCGGTGATGATAATCACGGGTGCAATGGCTGCGGACGGCACGTAGGCCAACAGTGGCACGAAGACCAGGGACAGCGCGAACAGGACGGCGGCAGTCAATGCCATGATCCCGGTCCGGCCCCCACTTTCGATCCCTGAAGCACTTTCGGCGGCAGCCACCGTGGGACTAGTGCCCAGAAAACTGGACAGGAAGGTCGTCACGGAGCTACCCTCGAACGTCTTCTTAAACTTCTTGTGGTTGGGCAATAACCCCTGCAGCAGCCCCATGGATTCGAAGACCAGAATCATGGTCATCGAGAAGGCCGCGAGGATAAAGGGTGTGCTCAGCCAGTGACTGAAGTCGTTTTGGAAGACGATTTTGTGGTACTGCCCTAACCGCGCCAAATCAACGGTTGGGGTGTCAGCATCCTTCACACCAAGGAAGAAGGCCAGCAGGCTGGTGGCGATAATGGCGATGAAGAAGTTGCCTTTGATCTTGCGAATGTACAAGATCAGGCTGAGGACTAAGCCAAACAGGGCCAGTAACGGCGTAGGTTTGGTCAAATCCCCCAACACAATCAGAGACGACTTCCCGGCCACGATCAGGCCCGCCTTTTCCAAGCCGATTTCGACCAGGAAGAGCCCAATGCCGGCGGTAATCCCACTCTTCAACGAATCCGGTATGGCTTCGGAGAGAATCGTGGAAATCTTGGTGAAGGCAATTAACATATAAATGAAACTGGCGACCGCAGCGATCCCTAAAGCTTCTTGCCAACTCAATCCCATGTTCACAACGATCGTGTACGTGAAGAAGGCGTTGACCCCCATCCCTGGGGTGAGAATGACTGGCGCGTTGGCCCACAGGCCCATGATCAGACACCCAATCACCGACGAGAAGATGGTGGCAAAGACGCTGAGGTCGGTCGGAATTCCCGCATCCTTTAAGATCAGCGGGTTAACAATGATGATGTACGAGATGGCGAAAAAGCCAGTCACACCAGCAATCAGTTCGTTGCGGACGACATCCTTATGCCGCAGGGCCTCGCGTAATGTTAAGTTATTGGCGATATCTACCTGCGATTGTTGCTTACTCATAAAAATCCCTATCTTTCGGTACGTCAGTTCGCGACATACAGACTTCCCGGGCTTTGCAACCGGATGGTCTCACGCACCCGGCTGGGTTTCACTCTCATTTCAGAGAGGTCGGCACCCGTTTCGGACTGGCCAGGTTGAATCCCGTCAGTCGTAAGTGACACAGATAGCCCAGGAACAGAAGGCCCCTGGGCTATTGCGTCAGCCCCATACGCAATGAGGCGTTATTTTTTTACCAAACGAACAGACCAACAATTCCGGCTGATAGCAAGGAAACCAGGATCCCGGAAAGTAACATGTAACCAACGTTCTTAGAGATAAGTTCGTTGTTTTCACGGTCAACGATCCCCTTGAAACAACCGATAATCATCCCAGTAGTTGAGAAGTTAGCGAATGAAGTCAAGAAGACAGTCAAGATGGCCCGGTAATGGTCAGAGAAGGCACCCGTGTTAATGGTTGAAGAAATCTTACCCATAACAACGAATTCGTTCGTAACTAACTTAGTCCCCATGTATTGGGCGAATTGGAAGGCGTCTGATACGTTCAGACCCATCAGCCATGCAAATGGGAACATGATGATCCCTAAGATGTGTTCCAGAGATAACCATGGGTTGAATAAACCAAGCAACTTGTCGATCAAGGCAGCTAAGGCAACGAAAGCGATAACGTTAGCGGCAATGATCAAGATCAGACGACCGGCACCCAAGATAGAGTCACCCAAGAAGGAGAAGAAGGCTTCTTTCTTGCCATCGTCTTCGATGTCGCCTTCTTCAGCGGCAGCTGAGCTAGAACCACCGATTTTGGCGATGGTATCTTCTTCAGGGGCCACTTCAACAGGGTTCAACATGTTGGTAACGATGATGGCGTTCAAGATGTTGATTGGAACGGCCGTCAAAACAAATTGACCTGGAACCATTTGGGTATATGCACCCAGAATGGAGGCAGTGATACATGACATGGACATCATGGCAAGGGTCAAGTTACGTTCCTTACGCATGCTCTTTAATTGTAATTGAGAAACGGCTAAGGCTTCAGTGTTCCCTAAGAACATCATTTCAACAGAGAAGAAAGATTCGAACTTAGGTTGGCCAGTAATGAAGGAAAGGCCACGCCCAACCCACTTGATGATCCAAGGCAATACCCCGATGTAAGTCAGGATATCAAACATTGGCACAACTAATAAGATTGGCAGCAATGAACTCGTAACGAAGTTCATTGACTTGGCAGTCCCACCGAATTCTGGGGTAACCCAGTTAGGTAAGGCGAAGACAATCCCTTGGTAGGCCACTTGGACTAACCAGTTGAACCCATCGGCAGCACCCTTAACGATGTCTTGCCCGATGGAGAAACTCGTGAAGAACCAAGCCAAAACCAAGTTAAGCACTAAAACGATCCCGGTTGACTTCCAGTTGATCTTTTTCTTGTTCTTGGAGAACAAGAAGGCGATTGCGAGGTAAACGATTACCCCTAAAATATTGACTGCGACTAGCATTGGTCAAAATACCTCTTTCCGATATTATTCTTTGATGTATGGTCATTTACCATACAAAAGTTGACACGATGTGGCTGCAGAAATTATGTAACGCACGATAAAACGCATAACTTCTGTTACGAACGAACGATAACCCCGTCGCAACAGTTGGATTTCAGTTAGGTACCATTAAATGGTGAAATTAACGGTGAATAATATCTGATACGTGTGATGCCTAACTGACCTTTGCAACCCAACCGTTGTGCAGCAGGTCTTGGTACCTCCTCACCTCCCTTCAAGGTTCGTGCGATTTGATTTTTTATTGCGTAATCTCATTTAAAAAACTATGTCCGGCAGTATGACTCGCCAAACCGAAATTCTCTAAGACAGTGGCGCCGACATCTGCCAGCGTCCGGCGAATGCCTAACGCGTGAACGCTCGGCCGCGACGGTGAGTACGCCAATAATGGTAAATACTCACGCGTGGGCGTGGTGTCGCTGGCCGGATCATCGGCATGGGTCGCCGTAATCAGCAACAAGTCGTTGGCCTCCAAGTCGTGTTGGAACTGCGCTAGATACTTGTCAGCGGCCATCAGCGCCTCGCCAAAGGCTTTTGCGTCTTGCTGTTCACCCGCGAACCGGAAGTCCGGTAACATCGCGTAGGTGAGTCCTGACGCCTTTTGGTTCAACTGTTCAAAGAGCACGCGAAACGCATCTTGGTTGCTGCCAACCTGATGACGGTGCGCCACGCTTTGCGTTTGTAGGTAGCTTTGAAATGGGCCGGCCAACGTCACGGCGTACCCAGCTGCGGGCAACGTCGCGAAGACGGTCTGCGTGCTGTTGGCACCGGGATAATCCCACATCTCGCGGAGTCCCGTTGCCCGGCGGTTCCCCTGGGCTTGCACATGCAAGCGGCCAAAGAAGCCAACCGGATGTTCAACGGGCGCAATTCCCACGAGCGGGTGGTCAACCCGAATGTTTCCGAGTCCCAACCGTTGTAATGTTGGGAGGTTTAGTTTATCCGTCCAACTAACCGCCACATGGCCTAGCGTATCAGCGCCAACCGATTGAAAGCGGTTTGCGTCCGGGGCTTCTCCCAGTCCCAAGCCGGCAAAATCAATCACGAAAATGCGATGAAAGGCCACCATTTCTCACTCCTTAGGTCAACCCTTGGTCAGAAAACCCACCAAGGATTTTTTCGGTCTAGTAATAATATACCTTTTCCCAAGCGCCCTGTAAATGGTCGATTTAAGAAAATCGTATAAAGCCTATTTCCGAACATTATGACCCCGAATCATTAACGGGAACCGGTCTGTTCGGGGGCTAACCGAACGACCCGCATTTTTTGCTAAAAGGATTTACCTTTAACATTTTCCCTAGTTTTCAAAGAACAAAAAGAAGCCAGGCCGCCCGCCTCTATGTCGGGGGCACGCCGATATTACCAAGTAATACCAGTATAACTAAAACCGTAAAGTCTGAGGTACCCGAACTTACTCCCTTTCAGGGTATAAAAAACGGGCTTCAAGTTGGGTGTTAACAAATCACTTGAAGTCCGCTAACTCTCGGAAAGGAGGTTGCGATTACTACTAAATTTCCGTTTCGTAATCATTGTAATTCTTAATCGCCTCATAACTAGAAATTCTCGTCGAGCGGCCGCAGCCAATCAAATCAATTTTGGATTAGTTTCTGGCTGCCGTTTCAACGTCTTACCAGTGGAACTTAATTCCCTCATTACTAACACAAGACACGCTGTAACGATTCTTCTTGAAATCCTCGCATGACCCTTGCTGCCGTAACATTCGAGCTCTAGCTGTTACCTGGAACTGTTTACACGTCTTTAAACATTTACGCTTAACTTACAAGCATTAAGTCTGAAACACTATTCAATTTTCAGTGAAACTTCTGTGAAACTAAAACCTGGATCTGCCAGAGTTCGTTAGAAGGTTTATCGGAGTTGTCATCTATCTTTCAGTATCTCGGAGCTACTTCTTAAAACCTGACTTACGTCAAAACGGAAATCGGTTTCTTGAAACATGATACGTGGTACTTAAAGCATCTAGAACATCACAACTCTTAATTCCTTTCCGCAACATTATAGTATCATAGCCTGTAAGCGTTTGCAACAAAAACACGCTATTTTTTTGTTAATTTTCGCACAAAGAGGATTAAAAAAATACCGTCAGCCGCAGCCAACAGTATTTCCGCAACGTATGAATCAATTCCCGGCAAAATCCATGGGTTCTTGTTTGGAGGAAAAGTTTCACAGAATGAGCTTAGCAAATTGATTCCAAATTAAAAGTGGTTCTAGATCGTGCGGAGCTCTTCTCAACGCACACTTTAGTTATACCGCGAAATGCCCCACATTGCACACTTTTTGAATCGCAATTTTGTTTGGCTGTGGATTAAGGCCGACGCTACTTGATCCAAGCTGGCTTGTCACCGTCCGTGTTGGGCTTGTTGACGCCTAGGGACTCGCGGATGGCCTTGGTTGGGGCCGCCACTAATTTGGCAACCAACGCTGCGATACTCTTGCGAGAAACCTCGGTGCCCTTGAAGGGTTCGCCCTTCTGGGTCGTCTCGTAAGCCACTTCATTCTTATTGGAGAGCCAAGCTGGCCGGACAATCGTGTAATCCAAATCAGAAGCCTCGATGACCTTGGCCGCTGCCGCATAGGTCTGCAGGTAACCGCCGTCGAGCATCTGATGATTCCACTTACCAAAGGCCCCTGGCACTTCGTCATAAATGCCCAGCGTGGAGATCCAGATCAGGCGTTTCAACCCGCTGGCGTCCATAGCTGCGACGACTGCCTTGGCCTCGTCTTCGATATTGCTGCCGGCTAGGTTGGCGTACACGACGTCGATACCTGCCATGGCCGCGGTCAGGTCGGCTTCCGTCGCCGCGTCACCGTCAACCACCTTGACCCGGTCATTGGCCGCATCCGCTAGTCGCTGACTGTTGCGGAGAAACAAGGTCAACCGGTTGTTCTGATCAGCCAGCAATTGAATCGTGGCCAGCTTGGCAATCTTACCGTTAGCACCTAAAACTAATACATTCGTCATCTAATAGAACCCCTTTTCTTTTTCGTCTACGGTTATACTGTAATACTCGTAGTTACATTTAGCAAGTCAAAGGGGTTGGATTTTTTCTGGTCGCCTCCCGTTACGTGAAACTCTAGGCTGGAACGCTGGGGGAGGACGCCCTGAGCCTGAGAACCGGTCTCAGGACTTGCTTTGAGCCGAAGACCACGTCTCAAAGTCACCAATTTAGTAGCCAAAACCGCTACTAAATTCCCCGGCTGAGCCTAGATTTCGCTTCGCACCCGGCTAAGATTGATGTTCCACCACAACATACCGTTGTATCAACAAGTAGTTGTCGTCGCCAAACTATTTGCTTAGGCAATCATATTCCCGTAAACACCATTGAACGGCGGCGAGAGGCAGGGCTCAGTCAGCATACTCAGCGACGGACCACTGTAGCCGTGAGTTCGCTAAATATGAGCTCAGCCGTGGGAGTTTCCTTAGTGGTGGTCTTGGCCGCTTAGGAAACTGGCATCTTGGAGACGCGGTTCATCGGCTCCAAGTGAGGGCCAAGACCGCCTCTCAGGCTCGGCCCGGTCCGCCCACAGCGTTCCAGCTCATATTTAGCGAACGGTAAGGCGGCCAGCCCCAACCAAACCCCATCTGAGACCGAAAAAAAGACCATGGCCCAATGCCATAGTCTCGTTGGTTACGCTAATTGTTGCTAGTCGACAGATGCCTAGATCAGCATCAAGGTTACGCCTTTGATGGGCGTCAAGCTGTCGCCTAGGTCGCCGAAGACCAGTTCTTTTTTGAAAACTGGTTGGTCTAATTCAGTTAAGTTCGTGTTCTTAATGGTCAGATGATAACGGCCATGCCGATCGCGCTTTAATTCATAGTTCACGAATTCTTGTTCAGGGGCGTAGTCAGCGAAACGAACGGCGTAAACGCCAAGCTGATGAGAAATAACCAGCCGAATTCCGTTTTCATCTCTAAAGATATGCAAAATGTGTTCACTCCTATATTGATTAGAACTTCAGCTGCCGCAAGGATGGAAAACAAAAAGGAAGAGTCGCTACCGCGTCCCCTCCCTCGATATCGTCATTCGCTCAATCAAAGATTTTGGAAACCCGCCGCGACTTATTTCGACAATCACGGTCGTTAAACCAATGATCAACCGCCATGCGCACAGTGATGTTAGCCTGGCCAAACCACGTCCAGTTTGGTATCACCAGATAATAATTCCTCTATGTATCCTGATTGTACCATACTTGCCTCAAAAAGATTAGTTTCCGCCGAAATAACCTGGTGGCGGCTAGCGTGATCACTCTTGCGAGACGCATGGCCGTGATGGCGGGGTCAGACGCTGGGGTGTTTTCGATAAATAATCTAATAATCACCACGAATTTCGGTTAACCCCTTGCCAGTGATGGGCTAAAAATGCTTCAATAATTAATAACAACGTCGTTTAATCATTGTTGGATAATTCCAATAATAGGCATATGGAGGCACTGGAATGGCAAATACTAAAAATAGTCAGGCTGCTAAAATTCGGCAGCAAATTATCGCGTGGCTGCAAGATGACCAACAAGCAGAGGTGGTGTCCGCAGAAAAGTTTCCCGGATTACGCGGCATTCGTGCCGTGAAGTTGCGGCAAATGTTGGGCGACCTCGGTTACAAATCTTCCGTCGTGATGGGTGCCATCTCGGCCGCACCATCCGTGGATGAACGGATCAAGAAGGCCGCCGTCAAGCCGCGTGAAGTTTATTATTATTTCGATGCTGGGGAGACCGACACCACCCCAGCCCAGTCGACGGCGCCTGCATCGACTGCCGCCGCGGCCAGTGCACCCGCGACTTCACGGTTCACACAACCAGCTCAGGGACTGGCCAGTACCCCGGCATTTGCTCAGGTAATCGCCACTAACCAGCACTTGAGCAACGCCATCGACGACCTGTTGGCAGCCGCCCAACAACAGCGGCCACTCAGCGACTTAGAACTGAACTTTCTGACCAACTTTGCGGCTCAGGTGGCCAAGCAAGGCGAACTATTGCAAAACTTTGCCACGCAATCCAAGATCGATCAATTACGCCGTGGTTAGTTAAGCTACTAATCGTTGCCTAAGGGAATTCCCCAGTATTTGCGCAAATCCGGCCATTTTGTCGGAAAGTTCTTGACTTTTAGTCATCCAACCATTACTCTGTTATAAATTACTTTTATGGGGGACGACGCCAATGACTTTACATGAAGACAATCGCGTATTTTGTGAAAAGACGGAACTATTTTCCGACGCTTTCTACGGCACGATTACCAAGATCTACGAACATTCCGCACTGGTGAAGGTCGAACCTGACCAACTCTCCAAGAAGGAAACCGACAAAATTGACTCTTTCGGCGACCTGGTCGTGATTCGGATGAGCGAATTGCAACTGGTCGACGCAGCGGGCAAGCCACTTAAGGAACCTGCTGAAGAATTAGAGGCAGCTGAATAGCACACGAAGACCGGGCGTTGTTGCCGGTCTTTTTTGTTTGGCCTAGGATACCATGTGATCAGCCCCGCGCCAAGTCTTTTCGTTTTAACCCACAAACTACCCAGTGACTCATTGTCTAATCGACTAGTGGGATTTACACCGCACAAAAAGGAATGGGCCGCTAAACACACCCACTCCTCTTGGTGATTACTTCAAAATCTCAGCCAACTGCCGCATCAAGACAGGCAAGTCAGCCGACAAGGATTCGTTCACGTGTTCCTCAATCTTCCGGCCCCGCGCCGTAACTTGGAACACGTGATACCGCCGATCAGTCGGTAATGTCTCGTCTTGAATATACCCGCCATTTAATAATCGGCTAATTTGAATCGACACCATCGACTGGCCAACATTTAGCCGGCGGGACAACTCACTGGTGCTGACCTTTTCCGTTACCAATTCATGTAAAATTCGATATTGTTCAAACGTGAGGGCATCCCCGCTACTCGGTCGCTTGATGAACGGTCGTAACAGCGAGTTCAATTGATGAATTCGCTGAACGTCCTCAGCTAATTTATGCGCTTCGATCATGACTCTCTTCCTCCTCGTGACTGTCAGTGACTTATGCCCCACTGACAAGTCCTAACATAGTCCTCATTCGAAATAATTCGTTAGTGGCCAAAAAGGTTGACCCCTAACGCATCTCTTCTAACTATACTAGCATAAATGACTGGCTACATTATAAACAAATTACATCTTAGCTAAAATTCATTATAAATTTGATTGTATTTGCACGTCACTAACCCCTGTCACTCCCCGTCATAACAGTTGTTTCAGCGTTCGTCGGTCAAATGCCAGGAACGCGGGTCACACGCATAAACTTCTCGCAATATTTGATCGACATCGGCCAATCCGACTGGGTAGCCTGCCTTCTTGAATGCCGCCCACAGGAGTTGGTGGTCGCGGTACGCCGGATAATCACGAAGATCCTGATCGTAGCTGCGGCCATAAACTAGGTTGCGTTGCTCCTGAGCCAAGGCCCAACGCCGCTGCTCAAAATCTCGTAGCTGGCAAGCTTCGTCGAGTTTCTTACGTAACCGAGTGGGACTGTCCTTGAAAATGGCGATTGCCCCGTTGTTCAAGATGACCCGAACGTTGCCCAGGTGGACGCCCGATTTGACGTTAGCCACTTCCTGACCCCCGAGCCAGCTGACGTTGTTCGCCCGCATCGGCCGCTCTGTGGAGACTAACATGGTGGACCCAACCACAAAGGGAACGGGCCCACTCAACCGCAGATAACCTAAATCCGTCTTCTGGTCAAACCCACTGACACCACTGATGGCGCTGAGTTCTGCCAGCAAAGCGTTGGGTGTTGCGGGTGTTCGGTAAAAGCCCTCGTTAGCGGTCCAGACGACGGTATCCACTTGCTGATTGACCGTCCGGAAATTCTTGATAAAAATCACCGAAGACCAATCAACATCTAGCGGATGATCGTACGCCACTCGTGCCACGTCGCTTGGTCGCAACTTCGTCAAATCAATCAAATTATCGGTCGCCGCTTGTTCCTGTTGTGCGGTCGTCAACCCTTCCCAATAAATTGGTACCATAGTCATTCACCAAGGGATTATTTATTGGTGTTACTACCTAGGTTTCTCTCGACCCAGCTATAGATTCGCACAAAATCCGAATAATATCAAGAAAGACGCATTGACAAAACGGCTTTATAAATACTGTCATGTCGCAATTTATCTACCATTAAAGTGTTGTGGGGGATGATTAATCGCTTTTAATAATTCGAACTATAATTATTTTTATATCTTGATTATTCGGATATTCTCACGATTTTTTCACAGGGATGTCATAAAAAGTTGGTATACTCGGCAGAGATAATAAAGGAGGGGTTCGATGATCACGACACGGCACAGTTTGGGCACGGTTTTAACGCAAATCCGGTTGGTTCTCGCCAATGGCGCTACGGTCGCAGAAGTCTTGCGCGACGCGGATGTACCGGCTTGGTACCTGGCGGAACTGGAACGCGATAATATTGCGCGACCCAACGAAGATTTGTTGACGTTAATTTGTCAAGCTTACGAACTAAGCCGCCAAACCGTCTGGGAATTGTGTCAGGTCGCCCATCTGACCCCCGCGCTGCTCAAGATCACCCGCGTCCGTGACCACGAACTGGCAACGCGCCGCCGCCAACGCGCGATGATCTGGCCCAACAGTGCAGCGATAGCCGCGGCCACTCCCGTCGTTCACATGAGCGACCCCGCTGCCACATACAGCTACGCCGATATTTTGCGTTGCGTGCGCCAACGGATCGAGTGGTGCTCTGTCTTGGTCTCCGCCGTTTACTACCGCGTCACCCCGATGGCGTACTGGCAAATGGAAGCGGCCCAAATCGCCCTGACGCCAGAGGTCAAACAACTGCTGTGTTACCGACTAGAAAGCGACGACTTGACACCGTTTATTTACGCTGATGACTTGTACACGGCCATTTGCCAGCACTTGGATCTCTGCAAGAAGAGTCTTCCGGTCCAGCTACGGTTGCCGGGTTGTTAAGTGTTTTTTCGCGCAAAAAATCCCCGCCCGATTGGACGAGGATTTTCGTTTAATTTAAGCTATTAAGCAAAGTAGTTGGCGCTTGTTGTGGAAGTCGTTGGTGTATCAACAGGTGAAGCACCATCGACAACCGTAGCCGTGTAGAATGCTTGGGCATTGGTAGTCTTACTGTAAGTACCTGAAACTGCGTTGTTGAACGTGTACTTAGTGTAAACTTGCTTACCATTTGACGTGTAAGAAGGTGTGTACAATGTCGTTAAGTTGTTAGTAGTCAGATACGTTTGTAAGTCACTGGCCGTGTAAGTCGCATCTTTGGCACCGGTGAAGGCTGCACTAACCGTTGGGAATACAACAGTCGTCGCACTTGCAGTCGTGCTGTAAGCTGTTAACTGATCAGCACCTTTAGTTTGATCCGCATTCAATCCGTAAAATTGAATCTTAGTATCCGCATTGGCATTCTTGTTAACAATCAAATTGATTGTGTCACCAGTCTTAGCATCAGCTAAAACAGATTTGTTAACTGAATCAGCAGCGGTGTACGTGTACCCAGTACCTGCTAAAACAGTCTTACCCCAGTCATCAGTAGCTGTCGTGGCAGCACTTGCGCTAACGTCAGTACCCTTAGCAGTGGATACCTTGCCATTACTATCAGTCAAGTTACTCAAGATAGTGGACTTGATAACTGTGCCATCAGCAGACTTCAAGTTAACCTTAACATCTGTCTTTTCGTTATAGGTATCAACAGCTGGCTTAGTTGCAGTTACAGCTTTAGCATAAATCCAACCATTGATTGTTGGGTTTTGTGCATCTTCAACGTAGTAGTAAAGTGAGCCTTCACGCGTCTTAGTTGCTGCCTTAGTAACCTTTAACGTGTCGTTAGCAAATGGCGTCGTGTTCTTAACTTGCTTAGATGCCTTGTATTGCGTGTTCTTTGGCGCAGTCCACGTTACATTGCTAGTACCTGGCTTAGTGAAGTAAACGGTCGTGTCAGCAGGTAAATTAGCCGTCTTAGTCGTATTAGCAGAGGCAACACCGCCAGCGAAAGTACCAGCCTTCTTACCACCGTAGATGTAACCACGGTACTTACCGTTCATAGAAACGATTTTGTAGTAAACGGAGCCCTTGTTCGTAACCTTTTGGTAGTAGGCACGGAAGTAATCAGCTGACTTCTTGGAGCTTGCTAACTTCTTCATCGTCTTCTTGGAAGCAACGACTTTGGCACCCTTAACAGTCCCTGGCTTGGAGTAAAGAGCGTTCTTCCCAGTTACTTCAACGTTACGGGTTTCGCCAGCAGTCTTTAAAGTTGTGCTGGAAGTAACCTTGGCCTTGGAAGCAGCATTAGCAGTCGTCGATACTGAAGCAACGGCGCCTAAACTTAATACGGCTAAACCAACGTAAAGTGATTTTGTTAAACTTGACTTCATTTTGTGTTGTCTCCTCTGAAATATAAGATTGTTTGTTAACAGTCCTAGTATACCAAAGATTATGCGAGATTACGCTTATTTAGATATTCTTAAAGTCATTCATCCACGTTCATGACGGCTGAAAAGCCCCTAATCACGAGAAATTTCGTGATTGGGGGCTTTTTCAGTTACGCACTTCTAAACGCTGATTAATCCAGATTAACTATCGTTTAGTAGTTATTGGTCGTTGAATTGCCTGCATTTACGCCTGCAGCCGGTCCTTCAACGTTAGCTGCTTTCAGTACAACTCTAATAGTTTCACCGAATTTAACGTTGGCATTGACCGCTTTCGTTGTAGTTGCATCGTAGGTGTAAACCTTATGGTATTGTCCACCCTTTGCAACTTCTTTACCACTACCATCTTTAAACGCTTCAGTAGCAGTCAACGTTTTCGAGTTGAATACAATTTTCTTGTCTGTGTTTCCGAAGAAATCAGTAACCGTCTCACCATCACTAACAACGTTCTTAGACGCATCACCAGTCAACTTCGCTGCATCATTCTTATCAATAGCTGGCCGACCATTAACGAAATCAGAATCCTTGATCTCAGTTCCAGCATCAATACCGTTACCAGAAGCCAGGTAGAACGCAATCTTAGAAGTTGCTGCGGCGTAAACCTTAACGCTCACCGTGCCACCATAGACTGCGGAACCGACCGCAGTGGCCATTTCAGCATCTGTAGAAGATAACGCGTATCCAGCCGGCGTATTCGTTGCATCCTTGATAAAGTCAGACAAGGTCTGGTTCTTCACGTTCTTAGAAGTCCCAGCAACCTTATCATTCTTCTTCGTATCAGTCAGCGTCGTGATAAACGTTGACTTGCCAACAGAGTTGCCGTTAGCGGCCAAGTAGTTCACTGTTACGCTGTTGTTTTCAGTTGCTTCTGCTTCAGCCATGGTCATCGACAGGCCACCCAAGTCCTGGGTCGTGGCACTGGCGTTGTAGCCCTTGCCCGCAAAGATCCAACCCGAAACATCCGAGTTCTTATCAGACGTCACGTAGTAATACAGTGAGCCTTCCTTGGTCTTGGTTTCAGCCTTGGATACAGTGAAGGTATCTTCCTTGGTAGTCCCGTACATATTAACCTTGTGGGCCTTGTAAGTCGTGTGTTGTGGTGCCGTCCAAAGCGTATTCTTCTTGACGTTCTTGATGTGGAACCCAGCCGTCCGTGATGGCATGGTTGCTTCCTTGACCGTCTTGGCTTCCTTGATACCGGCACTCATCGTACCCTTTACTTTACCGCCGTAGATGTAGCCGCGGTATTTACCGTTCATGGACACGATCTTGTAGTAGACCGTCCCCTTGTTGGTCACCGCCATGTGGTAAGCACGGAAGTAGTCCTTAGAGTGGTTAGAGTTCGCCAACTTCTTAACGGTCTTCTTGCTAGCGACCAGCTTGGCACCGCGCACCGTCCCTGGCTTGGTGTAAATGGCGTTAGTCCCCGTGACTTCAACGTTCTTACTGTCCTTACCCAAGGCCGACTTGGAAACGATCTTCGCCTTTGAGGCGGCGTCCGCTGACGTGGTGGTCGTGGCCACCGTTGCCACTGCACCCAAGCTCAGTGCAGCTAATCCCAAGTACAATGATTTTGCTAATTGTGATTGCATGTTTTTCTCCCCTAGAAAATGTAATAGTTGTACGCAATCAGTATACCAGGAACTGACTTAAAAATGGAACAGCTTATTGAAAATAATCCATATAAATAATGATATTCAGTATAACAAAATAAATAAAAACAGCGGTACCGCCAGCAGCCCCAGCCTACCAGCACATCGCTACTTTCAGAAAATTTTTCTTTTTATAATGAGAATGGCCTCATTTTTCGAAGCCTAACCAATCAATTTTGATCGTCTGCCCAGCTATCTCGGGTTATGCTTGGATGTCGCAAGCATAACATGGCTGTCCAGTTGGACCAAGTTTTTTCATTTCACCCACTAAGCAACTTATCCGCTCAGTGATTTCCCCAAACGACTCGATGACCCGCAGTGAGAATAGTCGGCACCATCGGTAAACGTGCGACTTGACCACCAACCGTCTGGCTGATTCCACCCGTAGGTTAGTCGCTTTGCCAATAGTTGCGATGCAACAATTTCCAAACGTCAGCCTCGCCACACGCTCCCTGCCGCCGGTGGCCACGGAATGTGCTACGCTACACGTAACGATGGGTGTCAATAATGGAAAGGACACAATAGGGATTTCGCCCACCGCGCCGCAACGTCAGCGATTCGCGTACCTGATGTTGGCGGTAAGTCACTACCCAAAACTCTCGTAATCACCACCACAGTCTGGCTAGACCCCTCAGTCGGCCACCTGTCCGTGGTGTTTGATTGACGGACGACTTGGCGTGGGCTGAGCCGTCTTTCTGTCCTAGTGAGGCGATCTTTATGAAAATGCGCATCCCCGTTTTCCGGCCCACAACCACCATTTTGATTCACTACCGCTTGGAAGAACAGCTCTACTCCGCGCCACAAGTCTTGTCATACTTGCGGCGCTACGGTCTGGTGACCAGCTTCACATACCTGCCACTGGCCCACACCCCCGCGGCCAGTGATGAACGCCACCGGCTGCTCACCTACTTGCGGACGAACCATGTCGCCGCCAGTCTCCGCGGCTACTATGACGATCTGTATCACGCACAAGAAATCTTCTTTCTCTTCGATACCGCCAAGTTGTCCTACCGGGACGCCCTGTTCTTTGTGCAGGAGATTGCCTGGTTTCGGTATGAGTGGTGGGGTGTGTGACGAATCGAGTTGGCAGACACTAATAAGTCTCACTTCTTGTCCAGTGATATCTGTATGTCTTGCAAAATAGCTGCGAAGTCCACGTCACTCACATGCGGTATCCCCGCAAAATAACCATTCAAATACATCTTCTGAATATTATTGTGTGCCGCAATATTTGCTTTGCCGTTCTTAGACAAGCTCACCACCTGCTTATTTCCATCAACATCGCTTTGAATGACATACACAGCAGAAGGCTCTAACTCTTTCATCACCTGTGTATCATGGGTCGTAAAGATTAGCTGGCCCTGAATGTCTTCTGCAACGCTGTCAACTAACCGATCAATCAGCAGGTCGTGGATGCCTTGATCAATCTCATCAATAATCACGGTTTCACCATGAACGGCATTTAAAAATAGCGGAAATAAATCCAACAGTCGCTTCGTCCCATTTGACTCTAAGCGAAATGGGACTTCAATGACCTCACCACCAATACGCTTTTTCTCAAACAACTCATAGGAAATCCTATCCTGACTATTCCCCTGAGTTCGGTAAAACACCTGATAAATATCGCTATATAGCGGTACAAAGTATTTATTTAGCGCTGCTTCGGTCGTCTCCAAAATATGCTGATTATTATCATTATCTAGAATCTGACCATGCAGCATATTCCGCAATAGCAGTCGAAAATTATTAACGCTCACACCGTCATCACCCCGAAAGGCTACGTGGTTAAACCGTTCCAAAACACGCAAAAAATTAGATGAGACATTGTCCTTGAGATACTGACGATTATTATCTGACTGAATACTGTTGAAGATGGCTAGAAAACTATTCTCCCCCCACAACCGCTGCGTTTCATTCTCAACCAGCTCAAGCATGGCGCCTTTTTTGAACAAACTGGGGCTCCACTGTAGCTTCATTTTCCCTTCAGCATCCCCGGTAATCTTGAAAAGTATGCCACTTGAACGTTTAATCAAGTAGTACAAACTTTCTTCGGCCAAGTAAATACCCTGTTCGCTTCGATTGAAGACTAACCGATAATAACCTGTACTGCCATCAATATTAAAATCATACTGAAGAACGACTGGTGCCGTTGAACCAATCATCTCCGCGTCCGCAAAAATCCTCGGAAGATAGGTGTTCGTAATATTTCCAGAGCGTAAAAGCTGTAACCACACATTTTTAGGAGTACTCTGATCAGCATTCTCATCCGAAGAATCCGCAATCTGTTTCTGCAGCTTTGCCAAATTAGCCTGATTATTCACTGTGTCCAACGACTGACTCAAACTAGTGAATGCTGAGACAATGTTGGACTTACCGGAACCATTTTCGCCATAAATTGCAATCATCTTTTTTGGAAGTTTGTTCTTTTTAAGGTCAATATCAACTTTTCTAAATGACTTATAATTTTCAAAATGCAAGCCTGTAAACATGGTAAAGCCCTCCGATTTCATACAAAATGTATGCTATAGGTATAATATCATATTTATTGGTGATTTGCTTTCTATTTGTTTTAACTAAATCCGGCGTAAATCAATACCATTTTCCCGGCAAATACGCTAAACTAGGCCTACTAACTAAAAATGAGGTGCCCACATGTCCATCAAATTAACACTCGCCAACAATCAAGTCCTGACCATCGATGCTACGACTACCCTGAAAGCCTGGAAAGGGACGCACGACAAGGATGAAGCTACCGGCAAACGCGAATACTTCGCCGAATCCATCTTTGACGACGTGCTTGCCAAAGACACCCCCGCTGACTTGTTGGTCGCGCTCCAAGGCCTATTGCGCCATTCCGATTGGTTCGCAGTGGGTCCCGACTTCGACCAAGTTTTCCAGTCACGGACTGTAGTATCACTGAAAGCTGAGTAACTTAAAATGCAGGTGATCGTCGTCGTTGGCGGTCACCTGCAATTTTTTAAATTTTTTCGGCTTGATGGTGTTTTAAAATGTCACTGTCTGTAATGACGGCGTTTTGCCCGTCACGAGCTCGAGCAACTTGCCAAGGTGAATCTGGATTGTGGGTCGGGTTAGGACCATCCCAGTCGAATTCCGCATGGTATTTCTGAACACCACTATCGACTTCTTCAAGAATATTAGAAGCTGCGGTTCCGGCCATAATTTTCTTCTCTAATTCATGTGATTCCTTTAGCTTCGATTGATAATGTTTATATATCCGATAGACATCGCCGTCAACTGGACCTTTGTCATAAGCCAAGAAGTGAGCTTGGAACAGGGGCTTTTGATAATCAATTAAGAAGTCAGCATAAATATAATACAATGTTTTTTGCAACGGAAACGCCAGTAAGTTATATTTTCTTTCCATGTATGAAGCAACATCTTCAGATTTCACTTGTCCTAGTTGTTTAACTACTGAAAAGAATTCATCTAAATCCGTATATTCAATCACATCCCTGAAATACCCGTCCAATGTCTGAACCGAGGCGAATTCTTTACGTTCTGTCTTCAATACATGAATCCCATAAGCTGATGGAAAGACTGGACTAACATCTCTAATTAGTTTTTGCTGTTTTAAAATTTTTTCGGGATCCAAACTAGCAAAGTGATAGGCAATCTCTCTCCCATCAAACTTAGCTAACACGATTAAATGGATAAACATACTGACTACCTTCTTCCTCTATTCAGATTTCTCCTTTTCGTGACGCTCGTGTTCTTTATAATTATTCTCACTATCTTCCAAATCCCAAATCTGAAATTCCCACGGAAAATGCCTATTTGTATCCTGGAAGTAGCAATGAAGGGCGCGATATTTTTTATCATCCCTGTGATAAAATCGAGAAATAATACCTTGCTGTTGTAATGTCCCTAATAACTCATTGATTTCCGTTTCTTGAGAATTTACATTGCTCAAGATAATTCGCGTACCCATAAAATCATTCAATATTTTAGAAACATACCGGTCTTTTTTCAAGTTATGTTCCATTTTCCTATACAAAGAGTCCATTTGCTTTATTCGATAACGAAAATTATAATCCATTCCGACAGCTAACAACTTGCCGCCAATGTTTTCATCATTTCCCAAACTATCGACATACTGTTTAACCAACATTAGCATAAACTCTTGACTATCAAAAGCATCATCAATTTTTAATTTTTTCAAATTATAATTGAACCTACTATCCACGTGTCGATAAAAATTCGTCGTAAAATCAAGATAAACTCCGTGTAATTCTTCTATGATCTCACTAAGTGTACTAATATTATCCACTATTTTCACCATCATACCATCATTCTAGAAAATAACCAGCTCTCAGACTCAGATGAACACTAGTTCCCCTATATTCTATCACAATGACTTCTAATCACCTAGAACAATCGTATTCACCCGAAATTAATCACTACCATGTTCAATTTTATTCCAAAACAAAACCATGCAATTAGACATCTAAGTCTATTATTGCATGGTCTGCACACACTCTATTCAGCCTTACGAGTTGCTAAATCAGCCATAAAAGGAATAATCATCCTCTCAGCCCCCAATAACTTCATCCCCCACCACCATTAACAATGCTTACAAAACAAATACAAAAACCATACGCTATCTAAATATCCCCCTGCTACTCTAATTGATGCAACAGTTACTATATCACCATCAGGAGGAGTCATACTATGCAACGATCCACACTTATTAGGTCACTGAGCATCGCAAGCGTCATCCTTTCCTTACTGAGCGTCGGGGGGCCCAGCGCAGCAGCTGCCACAACGACACCAACATCCGCTCCCACCGTTCGAGCGGATGATTCACACAAATACGACGACCAAATCGCCAAATACGGTGATGTCAAAGATAAACTAATCAAACTGGTTGGTACCCGCAACACGCGTGACTTGGGTGGCTATCAGACCGCCGATGGCAAGTGGGAAATCCGACCAAATCGGCTAATCAGATCAGACAATCTAAACGGGTTAACCAATACAGACAAGACTACCCTGGCGAATGATCACCACGTCACGTCCATCGTTGACTTCCGGACGGATAGCCAGGTTGATTACCTACCCGATCAACCCATTATGGAAGCCACAAACATCGGTCTATCAATCCTTGGAGAAAAGGCTCTCACGGACAGTAGTGCCCTAAGTCCCGACTTTAGTGACGATGGTGGTTTCTACGTCCACCAACTTGAGTTTTCAAAGAGTGCCATTGATGGTTACCACCAATTTCTCAACCTTTTACTAAAAAATCCCCACGCAACGCTTTACCATTGTTCATCGGGTAAAGACCGAACGGGTATCGCCACTGTCCTCATCATGACGATCCTGGGAATGAGCGACCAGACGATCATGAACGACTACATGCAGTCATACCAGACGGGTCGAACCGTCAAGGAATCTTGGTTAAATGAATACTTCCGCGAAATCAAGTCGCGCTACAAAGATATGAACCATTACATTACGAACGTGCTTGGTTTCTCCCGTATTCAGCAGCGCCAGCTCCGGGAAATGTACCTGGTCTCCACTGCCGACCAGCACACCCCTTACACCCAGGCAGACGACCATACTTTCCAAGACACACCCACCCCTGCCAAAGCACAAACCAAGCCACAACCAGCACCTCACCCAACGGTATCATCACCCGCAGTTTCTGCGCCACAAGCACCGCAAGCTACGCCACGTTCAGTTCCTGACACCCCCGTTCCAGCTACCATCACCACGGGGAGTGCCGACGTGGCAGTCAAGCCAGCCAAGGTTAAAGGCAAAATCATTTCCAGCAAAAAGCTGCACACGAAATACATTTACCGGTTAAAGGCCAACAAGAAATGGTTCAAGGATGCCCATTTACAAAAGAAGCTCGGCCACACCGCCAAGCACAAACATACGACTTGGAAGCTGACCAAGGTAGAACGCATCAAGATCAAGGGAAAGACCTACACTTACTATCAGGTTCAGGACCACGCTGGGCACAAAGCTTGGATCCTGAAAAGTTATGTTGTGAAGCAAAAATAAGCTAGAATAAAACAAGTCCCGGGTATCTATGCGATATCCAGGACTTGTTTTGTGGGTTAAAAGTCTAAGCTTTGGTACTTGAACCTAGGATAGTGCTTCATTCCCATCTTCCTAGCAACCTTCTTACTTCTGTAGTAGTGCGCATCAACCCATGGACCGGCACCCTCAGCCACCGTCAGCACTTTATGCTTGCCAAATTTATGTAGGTTATAAAACGTTCCATCACCGGCAGATTGTTGCCATCCGTATGTCCAAATCCAGCGATAGCCATGGATCTTTCCAGTCTGTGTTGCGGTCCAATACTTCATTGTTTTTTCAGCTTTATTAGCATTTTTTCCATAGTATACTTTGTGCTTCTTATACTTGCGCAAATTCTTATTGCTCAACCGCAGTTTATAGAGCTTCTTCTTTCCATAACCAAAGTTTGTATAAGCGTACCACTTACCCATCATCCCCTTAGGCAACCGGCTGTACGAATACCCATTGGGCTTAGCAAACGCAGTCGTACTCAGCGTTCCCACCGTTAGCAGGCATACCGCGACTAGTAAAATCAATCGAACTAGTTTCTTCATGACAACAAATCTCCCCTTAACATAATAGTCATCAGCCAAGCATCTCTCATCAGGTAATTGCGGTGATTAAATATCAGTTGACTATATTATTTTACCACTGTTACAAAGAAACTCACATCCAATATTCCGTTTTCCCTTAACCAAACCGAAAACAAACTTAACCCAACCTAAACGCCACCACCAAAAGCTTTCCACCAGCCACCAAATCATTCACTAACCAAAGCACCCCGAGTACCGACACCCCCACACCAACGCATTTCTCCATCCACTTATAGCCGCGCCGCTTCACCAGCCGCCGCTTACCACACACGCAAATCTCCAGGTCGCGACCCCCGCACAAAACCCAGCCTGCCAGTAAAATCCGTCCAATCCTTTGCTATACTAACGCCAGTTAAGTCAGAACTTAACTTGTACACCAAAGGAGAGAATTCTATGCAAACCAATTTGAAAAAATCACTCTACTTAGGTCTCGCGACCCTCAGCTTGGCTGGGGTTGCGGCGGCCACGACCACGACGGCTTCCGCCAAGTCCTACGCCACGGCGGGGAGCTATACCAAATTAACCACGGCGGCCACCTCACGGAACGTGGCGTCAACCGGGACCAACGCCCTGTACACCAAGCCAGGGACGGTCAAGGGTGCCAAGGTCGTCGCTTCCAAGAAGACCATGGCTAGCCTGGCCTCATCCAAGAAGTCCGCGAGCTACTTCCGCGCTTACGGCCAGAAGACGACCAACCGCGGCTCCGTTTACTACCGAGTCGTTTCCATGGATGGGAAGTACCGCGGCTACATTTACGGCGGGAATACCGCTGGCACGTTTGCGGGTGGCATTGAATCCGCGAACACGACCACGACGGCGACGACGCCAACGACGAAGACTTATTACCTGAAGAACCCCGGGAAGACCAACACGCTGTGGGATGCACCGAAATACACCCAGTACAAGGCGGCTAAGGTCATCAACAGTACGTCCGCACTGGCTTCTGACTCCTTTACCGTCGACTCCGCGGTCACCAAGACCAAGGAAGGTTCCCTGTACTACCACGTCACCGATAACAACAATACCAAGATTTCTGGCTGGATCTACGCTGGTGCCCTCCAGACGGGTGAAAACAGCACCATCACCAGCGCCAAGAGTATCACGGTCAATTACGTGGATAGTAGCACCGGCAAGAGCGTCAAGAGTGGCGTGCTGATCACGGCTAGCGATGCTAAATCAGGCGAAGCACTGTCCAGTACCGACGTCTCCAGCGTCAACAGTGACATCGCCTCCTCGACCTATTTGCCAGCCGGCTATAGCTTGGCCAACGCATCCAATTCCTACGTCACGACCAGCACCACTTGGGGAACTAGCGTGACCGTGCCGGTTACTGCCAACGCGGATGCCGGCATCACCATCGCCTCCTCATACGCGCTGAACGCAACGACCGGGAAGAACGATACCTTGTCGACGGACGGCGCCCTGGCTTCTGACGGGAGTACAACGGTCGCCAAGGCCCAAGCCAACTTTACGGCCGACTACCAAGGCGTAAGCGGCACGGTCGCCACCCAAAGCGGCTTGAGCGATGCCTTGGCCGCAGCTAAATTGAACACGATCTACGTCCCAGCCTATGAATCAGACGGCACGACGCAATCCACCAACTCCGCCGGTGACGCTCTCTACACCAAGTACACCTTGAGCACGTCATCCCTGCCAACCAGCCTCACGTTCGGCAGCACCAGCTTGTCGTTGACCTACAACGCAGCCGGCAGCTACGCCTTAACGTCAGGGAGTAGCACCATGACTGCCCAATGATCAGCAATACCGTTTCAAATTTCCTAACTACCACAAGGGACTGTAGCCCTTTCTTCCAAATGTAAATGAAAGACAGGTAACCCATCAACGGCTACCTGTCTTTCGTTTACATTCAATTGTGTCAAATAGCCTACGATTTAGGCTAAGCGCTTAATGCTTGCTAAATATTCATCAAACAACTTTGGATCTTCATGGATTTGGTACAACGCATATTTTTTAGTCATACCCTTGCCGAATGGCCGAACTTCTTCGTCCCAAAGGACACTCTTACTTTTCTTGATCCCTTGTTCTAACAGTAAGTGCTGGCGTGAAGTTAGCACAACCTGCCGGACAAACTGACCTGCGCTAAAGTTATACTTATTTACGACTAGCGTCCGAGGAATCAAAATAATTGGTCGCCCTTTTCCATCTGCTGGTAAATCGACAGTGGTTACCTCCCACTCTGTTGACTTAAGATCAAAGTAATGAATCGTTTCTTGCGCGATTAATGGGATCCCATGCTTACGGCAGATGTGGTGTGTAAAGCCAACGAGCTGTAGACTAATAACGTTCGTTAGTAAGTCTGACAATCGATCTCGGTCAAAATTCTTGGTAACCAGTGGAATCACTGGTGGCCGATGCTTGGCAATGTCCATATTAATTCCCGACTTAATCAGGCTTTCAAAGACCCCATCTAAGATTTCTTCTGATGGGCCCCGACCAGAAGATGGCTTCTTGCCATACCCAATCCGCGTCTCGTTCATCTCGCAAGGAATCCCCAGCAAAGCGTGCGCCGCCTGCTTATTACCGGTCGAGTAGCAATCCACCACGGCACCAATATACCCCTGGACCAATAAATCAGCATCCTGTGAACCAAACCCTTCTTGCTTACACTTACCAAGCAAGTCCGTGTTCAAAAACTTTCGCTCATCATGATCCAGCCGTGGATCATAGTAACTGTCATCGCTGACATCAAAAAAATCATTAAATCTTTCGACCACAAAAAGGCCTCCATAAATTTTATTTAAAGAGAGCCCCTGGGATTGTCAAAACTCAACATTCCATCTTGCGTACTGCAAAAAGGAATGTTATGATAATCGCGATACATAATTCCATCCAGAATATATAGTATCTTCGTTTTGACGACTCCTGTGATAGCTGCAACTATCACGGGGGTTTTCTTTATGCTTTTTATTCTAGCACTGTTGTTTCAGACAATCAATGTTAAACGCATTTTTTGCTACTTCTAGTGCGTT
Organism: Levilactobacillus yiduensis; assembly: GCF_024718525.1. Taxonomy (NCBI): domain Bacteria; kingdom Bacillati; phylum Bacillota; class Bacilli; order Lactobacillales; family Lactobacillaceae; genus Levilactobacillus; species Levilactobacillus yiduensis. Next base: position 5,424 of record NZ_JAMXAZ010000024.1, on the reverse strand, counting down.
TTTCATATATCATATGTTATATGTATACGAATCGTATATAACCGCTTAGAAGTCAAAAATATCGTTTAGAAGCCAATATACGAGCTAACGTCTTGCAATATATCAATAACATGCTAGTAATACATTAGGTTAAAAATTACAATACACATATAAAATTAAACGATTTCGTCAATGAATCCAATGTAGACTTGTTCCTAATCTAAAGTCAGTTTCATAACAATAATTAACCTTTGTTATACAAAAATATACTACTTTTTCTGCCACTAATTTTAAATATCAGAAATTAGCGGCCTTTTTCATGGACAATCTGGACTCTTTGCAGTTTTCGGTCGTATCCATTACCCCCTTAAGTATCTCAATTGACTGGTAGCTACTTTTATTGCATCTGATTATTCTTAGTCCCAATGAATATCGGTCTCTGCCTCAGCGTTAACCTGAATCTGAGTCTCAACATTGATATCGCTAACCAGCCAGCCTCGCAACCGACAGTTTTGTTTAAACGTTTCAATTTCGTTGTCTCCAAAGATATTCTTCAGTGTCACCACAATACCAAATGGAATCCTCTCACGCGGAACGTTGCTCATTCTTTGCTTTGTCTTCAGACTAATACCCCATAGTGGTTGTTCGTACTTTTTCCGTGACCTAGCATTTGGCTTAAGTTCTTCACCAATGTGTTTAACATTATCCCACTTGCGAAAATTCTCACGGACACCTTTTTCATCTAGGTCATAGTGCCCCTTCTCGCCTTGCTTATTGTCGTTAATTGCCTTTAAGCTATTCGAATTCAGTCTACCAAAATGAAGATCAAGTTCCGTATTCGTGTAATCCACGCCTTGATTACGAGAGCAACCCGGGAAATAGCACAACGTTGCTTTGGCCAGATAAGGAAATTTATCGTCAGTGATTGGCACAGGAATATTGTAATTGTAGGTGTCATAAGATGTTGACACACCCGTTAAAACAAATCGAATCTCATCATCTTGTGACTGTAAGACTTGTTTGATATCAGTGGGTACCACCCCAAAGCCCAAGAAACGCGGGTCTTGACTGTCCTTCTTCCATCCTATGGCAGAATCAATAATGTAAGCCTTGGCAATTTCTCGGCTAAACCCCATCACGTTGATCAAGAAGGCCATTTTTCGTGTAATCCAAGGTGCCGCAAAAGATGTGCCCATAACGGATGCCTCGCCAAGAGCTGTGCAAGCTCTTAGCGGATGCTTATTATCCCCGCCGAAACAGCTAACATCTGGTTTAGAAAAGAAGGACAGGACTGGCCCACGACGTGCGTAATTAACGACCTTGCCTGTGGCGTCAACGGCATTGACCACTAAGGAGTTGATAGAATCTGCAGGCGCTCCAATAGTCTCAGGAGCTGGCCTCTGTCTACCCTTATTCGTCCCAGCAATTACGAAGATGACATCATACTGATTTTCTAACTCATCTAAAACTGCGGCCTCGGGTGAAATGAAGTTTCGGTTGACCTCTTGCGGTGATCCTAAGGAAAGGTTCCAAACCTTGATATCCGTATTGGTCGACACGATTTCTTTGATTGCCTTTAAAATAGTAAATGAACTAGTTACCCCACCTCTGGTCACCCCAAAGTGCCGCACTTTAAACCGACCACAGCCATCCTCCAGATCAGGGTTAAAGCTGGGGCCGTCAACAATAATTGATGTCACTTCAGTTCCATGAGGACTGTTCACACCTGGGATGTCCGTTGCTACTAAATCATGGTCCTCAACCCAATCACTAAAGTAGACGTCCTTGTCAAATACCGTATCAATAACGCCAACGGTTGGTTCGATGCCGGGCTGCGGAATTATTAGTGGCTCTGATGAAATTGGTTGCTCTTCGTCAGTCAACTTGTAATCCGCCAAATCACTGACAGACATCGAAATTAGATATGGCGCCTTACTCTTCAATAAGTTAAACTGCGCTTCAGTCGCATAAAACGTTGTCTTGCCTAAGAAGCTTCGATTGGCAACGTCTAACCCTAAGCGCTGTAATAGCTCTTGCGTATTTTCGCCAATGTCATAGACACTAACAATACCTGCCTGATTGATTTCTTCAGCCGATTGGTCCAAGTCAAAGCGCTCGACATAAAAGGCATCTACAATTACCTTAGCGAAATTTGATTTAGCAAGTTCCGACGTATCTAGCTGCCTCTGGCCAGCATTGACAGCCTCCAGTGTTTCCTTATTGATTTCTCCAGAAAAATCACGCATTAAGATTCGCGCACACACATCCAATCGGCGAACCGATTCTTTCAAAGCTGCCAGACTAACATTATAAGTAATTATGTGTTTGGGATTCGCATCACTATCAGTGAATTTGGCCCCGATAATATAGTCACTGGGATTCCCTGAAGCATCAAGAAGTAATGCACCGATTCGATTGCTTTTTGCGACTACTTCACGGTAATATGCTGACACGATTACGCCTGACTTCAGAACTTGATTGTCTCTCCAGAATTCGATTAACGCCTTGATATTCTCTTTTAGTTCAAGCAGGTGCTGCGTTATCACTAGCCCTCCTTTAGGTAGTTGTGCAGGACCGGGCTTGCCAGAACTGCTCTTCTGAAAAAAATCTCCCTTTAACCGAATGCTATCATTCAACTGAACTATCCCCTCTCAGTTCGCGTGAGACTGTACTCCGTGACACACCACTCAGCAATTCAATCTCCCGAATAGTAAATCCTTGTTCTTCCAGCTTGGATAAGTCCTTTGGATTCATTTTGGTCACAGTCCGATACAATCGTGGAATATAATCAAACTTTTTCTCCGGATCACTGAACGCTACTGATGTTTCAATCAAATTTTTCAAGTCACCTGGGTAAGGCAATTTTGGCATTAGCGCCATTATCTTCCTGACCAATCGAACATTCCTGCCCGTATTTGGAAAACGTGCCAACGTCTTTTCCAATATTAATTCTGATATATCCAGCAGATCCTGCTGCGTATAACGATTAAAATCAATAATTGAATTAAACCGCCGCAAAAGCGCTTTATCAAATGACTGAATAAGATTGGTAGTCCCAATTAGCGCAACTTGGGGATTCAAACTATCAAGCCCCTTTAAAAAAGCCGTTGTTGCCCGTCCCATTTCACGAACATCATGACTGTTAGTCCGGTCCATTGCCAGTGAATCTAGTTCATCAAACAAAACAATGACCCGACTTGGCTGGGCTACCTGGTTTATTTCCTTGAATAACTGGCTAACATTTTTAGCTGTCTCACCCAGATGACTATCAATCAGCTCGTCGATTGAAACCTGGAATAAGTCCCGCTTCAGGATACGCGCTACCTGTTTAACTGATTCCGTCTTCCCGGTTCCTGGTGCGCCTTCAAATAAGAAACGATTGATTCCCATGTTGTGCCGAATAGCATTTACAACTCCTAGAAGATCATCTTTGATGCTATCTGGTAAGGGTAAAGTTGCGTCATTTTCTAGCTGCACACGCTGAACAAATTGGAATGAATCGGATTCTGCCTGGGGTACAAACGTATTTGTATTGGATAGAGTTGCCATGATATACTCTGCCAATTGCGAATCACCCGCTTTATCAAACTCATCTGCAATTCCATAGGCCGTATCACGAAATCCTGCAGCATTATCCTCCGCGTAATATCTAATTAAGTTTAAAACCTCTTGCTTCTTCATCCCTAAATACCTCCACATAACTCAACCTTTAGGATTAAATAGAGTATAACACGTTATGGGACAATTTGTCTAAATTTTGGGACGCACTTTTGCTAAATAAGGATTTTTATTCAAGTAATGGGAAACGGATTTAGCTATTAGCTTACTTTTCTCTCTATTCCACAACCTCAGCTTCTATTCGCACGTCACCAACTGGGGTAATATATAACAACCTACATTGCCCGGAATGGCCTGTAGCCAAGTTGCCAGTATGTTAAAAGTCTGTGATAGGCTAAGAGACTACTCCCTCAGTCTTCACAGACTTTTAGGTTTACTAATTTCCAACAACGCCCCCACCAAACCATCATAAGCCCGCAACGGCACATCCAACATCGACGCCGCCGAAACAAGTGACAACTCACCACGTGACTCACAATCAATCACTGCCTTAGCGAACCGCCGATCAATCCGTGAGGGGTCCACCTCATAGCGGCGACAACTCGGACCAGCCGCTTCACTTGCCAATCCCCGTCGTTGTTCAGCTCGTGCCCAGTCAACTAGGGCTTGATCACAAGCACCCAGCAACCGTAGCCGCATTGCCGCCGTAACCGGACCAACCGGGTACTTTTGCACCAAGAACTTCAAGTTATCTGCTACGGTACGGTCACTAGTCAACGCCAACCGGATTTCTAGCTCCGGCAGCAACACATTCAGCGTGACCTGATTGATCCACCGCTCACTCGCCACGTCATCTGCCAGTGAGACATTCAGGATTTCACTACGGCCAAGCAAAATATGTACGAACTCATGGATCAGTGAAAATACCTTGGCAGGCCCATTATCAGCGTCATTGATGAAAATCAACGGACTAACCGCATCACTGAGCGCAATCGCTCGGAACTCATCGATTGCCAGTGGCCGCTGGCTATCAGTGCCAACAACGCCATTTTGCATCACCAGAATCCCTAGCTGACTAATGCTCGTTCGCAGGACGGCCAACAGACTATCGGCGCGCCTATCAAACGTGCCTGATAAGTCCAACAAATCTGAAACCCGTTTGGCGGCGGTAACCGGACCCATTTCTTCGCTAATCACGCGCCAAAATCGAAATGGTGGTTGAACACCCTGTGCCAGTATATAATCCTTCATCCACGCCTGCCGTGTTTCCAGCGCGTAGATGGTCTCAATCAGTCGACGGCTGGGCTGCGCTGTGGGGTCATTGACCGTCCTTAGTGCCAAGAACGCAGACGTTTCTTCCGGGATCTGGTCCTCAAAAAAGTAATCGAAGGGCACCCGTGTCTCCCGGCTGAAGCGTTGCAGTTGTTCAAAGGTCGGCAGGTCACTTTCAGTCCGCGGATCTAACCAAGCATCTAGCCGATACGCTCTTCGCAACTCATCTTCTGACCGCTCACCGTGCGTGATTGCCCATTGAATCACTTGGCCACTGACTGGAACTCTTAAAGTGGTCACTACTTCCCACCGCCTCTCATACAACCGGTACTGGCCACAAGCGAAGTCAGGTTTGCTTATCTCCAGTCTACTTTTCAATTCATCTCGGTTATGCTGGTCCCAGCATAACATGCCAATTCCCAATCTCCTAGAACTATCGCTTTAACCCCGAACTCAAGTACGCCCTAAACCACTTTGACCGCTAGTTCGTTCATCGCCAATATGCTTGCGGCTCAGCATAGCTATCCCATGCAAAAAGGGGTTCTATGATATTTGGTGTTGATAGAGAAATCTGTCGACATCATTTTTTGTATAATAAAAGGGGCACATTGCCCC